>JAGWRY010000051.1 GCA_028869495.1 Elusimicrobiota bacterium
CGAGGGCGGCC
Source organism: Elusimicrobiota bacterium (assembly GCA_028869495.1). Lineage (GTDB taxonomy): Bacteria > Elusimicrobiota > Elusimicrobia > UBA1565 > UBA9628 > GWA2-66-18. The sequence continues at coordinate 12 of JAGWRY010000051.1, forward strand.
AGCGAGGCGCCGGCGGCGGCGCGCACGCTCGGCTCGCGGTCGCGCAGGGCCTTTTCGAGGGCGGCGGCGCCGCGGCGGTCGCCGAGGTCGGCCAGGGAGCGGGCCGCCTGCTGGCGGACCTGCCAGGCGGGGTCGGTGGCCAGCGCGCGCGCGAGGTCAGGCTCGACGAAGGACTTGCGGCTGCGGCCCAGGCCGATCAGCGCGGCGTAGCGCGGCCTCCAGTCCGGGTCGAGGCGCAGGACGCGCTCGAGGCGCGTGGCGACGCCCTCGACCGGGATGCGGCCGAGGGAGAGCGCGGCCGCGTAGCGGACCTCGGGCGCCGGGTCCTTCAGCGCGGCGGCCAGCGACGGCACCGCGATCTCGTCGCCGATGCGGCCGAGGGCCAGCGCGGCGGCGGCCCGCACCGACGCGGGCTCGTCGAGGCGCAGCATCGTCGCGGAGAGGGCGGGCACGCCGTCGAGGTCTCGGGGGATGGAGGCCTCGCGGATCGCGCGCAGACGCTCGGCGGTCAGCGGGGAGCGCAGGCGCGCCATCAGCCAGGCGCCGGACGGCGGGGAGGCGACGGCGTCGCGCAGGTCGGGATCGGCGCCGAGGGCGGCGAGCGGGTCGTCGGCGTCGGCGAACCGGGCGGCGTCCTTCGGGAAGGCGGCCTGCGGCGCGGCGGCGCGCGGGTCGGGGGCCCCGGCCTCGTCGTCGACCGAGGCGTAGCCCGGCAGGAGCATCCCGGGCAGGAGGACGGGCGACGCCGCCCGCGCGCGGGGCGCGGGCCAAAGCAGCGCGACGGCGAGGATCGCGGCGCTCATCCGGGCGATTAGTCTAGCAGGACTTCGCCGCGTCCGCCAGGGGGGGATCGCCTTTCTTCGTCTTGGGCGCGCTCATCCCGACGGCGAGGCGCACGCTCGCGCCGAAGGTCTTCAGGGGCTCGCCGAGGGTGTGGCTGACCATGCGCACGCAGCCGAGCGCGCAGCCGGCCTCGCAGGGCTTGTGGACGTCGTTGGCCTTCAGGCGCGCGGGAGTCGCGGTCATCAGGTCGAAGGCGGCACCGCGCTGCTGGGCGCACCACTGGACCGCGCCGGTCGAGGTCACGTACAGGAACTTGAAGCCGCCGAGGCACTTCCACGGGCGCGAGAAGTCCCCGCGGAGCATCTCCTTCAGGTGCTCGCCGTAGAAGTTGACGCCCTCGAACACGCCGTACTTCTCGAGGAGCTCGAGGTAGCGCTCGCCCTCGATCGCGATGCGGCCGCCCTTGCCGTGCATGATCGAGAAGCCGAACGCGAACGGCAAGTCGGCGAGCGCGGCGCGGAATTCGTCGTAGTTGTTCAGATTCTCTTCGTTCAGGACGGATTGGATCTCGACCTGGAACTTCGCCGTCTCGGCCAGGAGCTTCAGCTTCGGGAGCACGGACTTCAGGGACTTGTCCGACCAATCGGTCGGGCGCAGGGTGTCGACCGAGACCTGCATGAAGTCTAACCCTGCTTCGTTGAGGTCCAGTATGTTTTTCTTCGTCAGTAGGAAGCCGTTCGTGATGATCGTGGCCAGGTTCGAGCCGTTCCGTTTCGACTTGATGTGGGCCACCAGCGAAGAAATCTCAGGGTGCATCATCGTCTCGCCCCCGAGCAGGTCGTAGACCAGCACGCCCAGCTCGTCGAGCTTGTCGACGCGGGCCTTCAGGACGTCGAGGGGGAGGATCGGCGCGCCCGGCGTATACTCGTCGCAGTACGAGCAGGTCAGGTTGCAGTCGTCGGTGACGACGACCTGCGCGTACATCGGGCGCGAGTCGAGCACGCGCTTGGCGCCCGTGAGCACGAACCGCTTGTCGACGGCCATTCCGTGAATTATAGTAGAATGCGCCGTCGCATGGCGATGGAGTTCGCCAGAACCGCCCCGTCCGGGGCTGATGACTCCTACCGACGGCCCGGCGCCCCCGCGCCGGGCGCGAAAGGAGGCGGCATGAACAAGTGGTTGGCGCTGGGCGTCGGCGGAGTCCTCGGCACCTACGCGCGCTACGCGGCCGCGGCGTGGATCCCGTCCCTGGCGGGCGGCGGCTTCCCGTACGGGACCCTGGCCGTGAACCTCTCGGCCTGCCTGATCATCGGCTTTTTCGACAGCCTGGCCCAGGCGCGGGGCCTGCTCGGGCCCACGGCGAGGCTCCTGCTGATGACGGGGTTCTGCGGCGCGTACTCGACGTTCTCGACCTTGGTCCTCGAGACGTCGAACCTGGCCGCCGACGGGCAGACGCTGGCGGCGCTGATCAACTATCTGGGCAGCGGGATCGCCGGCTTCCTGCTCCTGCGCGCCGGGATGTGGCTGGGCACGATCGTCTGAGGAGGAACCATGAAGCTCGAGGGCGAACAGAAGCTGGTGCGGGTGTTCATCGGGGAGCAGGACCGCTGGAACGGGGTCCCTCTCTACCAGGCCATCGTCGACGAGGCGCGCGCGCTCGGCCTGGCCGGCGCGACGGCGGTCAAGGGCTTCATGGGCTACGGCTGCAAGGCGCACGTGCACACGGCCAAGCTCCTCGAGCTCTCCTACGACCTGCCGATCGTCGTCGAGATCGTCGACACCGAGGCCAACGTCAAGAAGCTCCTGCCGAAGCTGAGCGAGATGGTGACCGAGGGCCTGGTCACGATGGAGAAGGTCCACGTGATCCTGTACCGCGCCGACAAGAACAAGAAGCGCTCGAGCGGCCCGCGCTGAGCGCCGCGGCGCCGCGCGCGCCGCGGCCCGTTTGCTATCCTGTGGGCGGTGCCGAACCTCCTCGCCCTCGAGAAGAGCCCCTACCTCCTTCAGCACAAGGACAACCCGGTCGACTGGCGGCCGTGGGGGGAGGAGGCCTTCCGCGCGGCGCGCGAGCGGAACGTCCCGCTGATCCTCTCGATCGGCTACTCGACCTGCCACTGGTGCCACGTGATGGAGCGCGAGTGCTTCGAGGACGCGGAGATCGCGGCGGCGATGAACCGCGACTTCGTCTGCGTGAAGCTCGACCGCGAGGAGCGTCCCGACGTCGACAAGCTCTACATGACCGCGGTCCAGGCGATGACCGGCCAGGGCGGCTGGCCGCTGAACGTCTTCCTGACGCCGGGCCTGAAGCCCTTCTTCGGCGGCACCTACTTCCCGCCGGCGCCGGCCTGGGGGCGCCCGTCCTGGCCGCAGCTGCTCGAGCGCGTCGCCGGGCTCTGGCGCGAGCGCCGCGGCGAGGTCGAGGCCGACGCGGAGCGCCTGGCCGCGGGCGTCGCGAGCTTCGTGGCGGCCCGTCCCAAGCCCTTCCGCGCCAAGCCCGGCGCGGAGGTCCTGGCGCGCGCGGAGAAGGCCTTCGAGGCGGCCTACGACCCGGTGAACGCGGGCTTCGGCGGCGCCCCGAAGTTCCCGCTCCCGGCCAACCAGCGCTTCCTGCTGAGGCGCGGCGCGCGCCCCGGCGGGGAGAGGGCGCGCGAGCTGGCCGTCTCGACCCTGCGCGCGATCGCGCGCGGCGGCATCCGCGACCAGATCGGCGGGGGCTTCCACCGCTACTCGACCGACGCCGAGTGGCGGATCCCGCACTTCGAGAAGATGCTCTACGACAACGCCCAGTTGATCGAGAACCTGGCCGACGCCCTGCGCGCCGGGCCCGACGCGGAGCTCGCGCGCGCGCTGCG
>JAGWRY010000052.1 GCA_028869495.1 Elusimicrobiota bacterium
CGCGGGCGGCGCGGTCGGCACGGCCTCGGTCGGCGACATCCCCGGCAGGGCGGCCTCGCGGCGGGCGGGCGGAGCGGCCTGCGCGGGAGCGGTCGAGACGGAGGTCGCGGCGGTCGCGGTCGAAACGGAGGGAGCCGGAGCGGGCTCCTTCGGCGGGACGCTCGCGGAGGCGGCCAGCGCGGCGCGCTCGGCGCGCGCCGCGTCGAGGTCCTGGTGGAGCTTCACGAGCTCCGCGCGGCGCCGATTGACGCGCTCCTCGGCCTCGCGGACGACCTCTTCGAAGCTGTCCTTCGCGCGCTGGGCGTCCGGGCTCGACGCGAACAGGCGCTGCATGTCGACGAAGCCGACGCTGCCGCGCTCCGCGCGGTTCTCCTCGAGCGAGAGCTCGAGCGCGAAGGCCGGGGCGGCCAGCAGCAGGGCGGCGAGGACGGCGGCGGTTTTTCTCATCAGAACAGGGGGCCCAGCCCGAAGTTGACCTGGTAGAGCTTCTCGCCCGGGCGGTGGTTGAGGCCGTAGCCGTAGTCGAGACGGATCGGGAAGGCCGGGGTCACGAAGCGCAGGCCCAGGCCGACGTCGCTCTTGACGTCGGCCGTGTCGCCGCCCATGCGCAGGGTCACGTCCCGCGGCGTGTTCCACGCGCCGCCGATGTCGAAGAAGGCGACGAGCTTGACGATGCTGCGGTGGTGCTCGCGGGCCAGGGGCGCGCCGAACTCGAGATTGGCCACGTCGTAGACCGTGCCGCCGTTCGGGTAGCCGGCCTCGCCGGACGGCGAGTAGCCGCGCAGGGAGTCCTGGCCGCCGATGTAGAAGCGGTCCTGGACCGCGACGATCTTCGAGCGTCCGAACTGGGTGATGTAGCCGCCGCGGTTGAAGAGGGAGAGGACGAACGGCCAGTCCTCCTGGTCGTAGACGTCCCAGTGAATCTGGTTCGAGAAGTAAGGCTTGAAGAAGTCGATGTCCCCCATCAGCGGTCCGCCCGAGAGCTCGGCGCCGATCGAGTTGCGCGAGCCCCGCGTCGGGTCCCAGATGCTGTCGCGCGTGTCGCGCGCGAACTCGGCGCTGAGCAGGGACTGGACGCTGGTCCCGGGCGTCAGGGTCCCCTGGAAGTCCACGTTCGGGTCGATGCCGTCGATGCCGACCTTCTGTAGGGTGTACGAGAAGTTCAGCTGGTACTCGTCGTCCTGGAAGCGGGGGCCGAGGCGGACGGTGCCGCCGGTCCGGTGCTCGGTGTAGGCGGCGAGGTCGCCCTGGTACGGGTTGATGCGCCGCGTGTGGAACACGTCGAAGCCGAGGCTCGTCGGGTGGTTGCCGACCCACGGCGTCGTCCAGCTGAGCGAGTAGTCCTGCACGCGCTTGCCGAACGACCACTGGACCGACGCGCGCTGGGCGCGTCCGAACAGGTTCATGTGCTGGAGGGACATCGTGCCGATCAGGCCGTCGATCGACGAGTAGGCGGCGCCGGCGGTCAGCATGCCGGGCTTGCCCTCGGCCACGTCGTAGGTCAGGTCGACCTTGTTCGGATCCTCCGGGGAGGGCTCGAGGTCCACGTTGACCTCGTCCATGAAGCCGAGGTTCATGATCCGCTCGCGGCTCTTGCGCACGAGCTTGGCCGAGAAGCGCTGCCCGGGCTTGACCAGGATCTCGCGCTTGATCACGTAGGTCTTCGTCGCCTTGTTGCCGTCGACGTCCACGTGGTCGATGTAGGAGATCGGACCTTCGATCACGTCGAAGCGGACGTCCATCCGGTCGGTCTTCGGGTCGAAGGTCTTCGTCGGCAGGACGCGCGTGCGCAGGCGGCCCTCGTCGGCGTAGAGCTCCTGGACGTCGCGGATCGTCTCCTCGAACTTCTGCTGGCTGAAGACCGCTCCCGGCTTGTAGTCGATGCAGTGGTAGATCGAGGAGGACGGGACGACGAAGAAGCCGGAGAAGGTCGTCTCGCCGAACCGGTACGGGCGGCCTTCCTTGACGCCGAAGGCGATCGAGATGCGCGTCTTGTCCGGCGACAGCGTCACGACGGGCGAGCTCACCTGCACGTCCAGGTATCCGTTGTTCTTGTATGCGTCCTCGATCTTCTTGAGGTCGTCCGGCAGATCTTTCTCGAAGTAGACCTTGTGGCGCCGGTTCTTCATCAGCTTCAGGATCTTCTTCAGCTTGAACGCATGGACGCCGGAGATCGCGACGAGCTCGATGCGCGACTTCGGGCCCTCGGCGACGTGGAAGACGACGTCGTCCTTCGAGGCGGCGGTGTCCTCCTTGACCGTGAAGCGCGCCGTCGCGTCGAGGAAGCCGCGCTCGTGGTACTTGTCGATCACCTTCTGGGCGTCGTCCTCGAGCTTGTAGCGGTCGTAGGGGTCGCCGTCCTTCGTGGCGATCGCGTCGAGGAGGACGCCCTGCGAGAGCTTCTTCTGCCCCTCGAACTTGATCCGGCGGATCACCGGCTTCTCGGAGACGGTGAAGGTCAGGATCACTTCGCGCGGCGTCCCGGCGACGCCGCGGTAGCGCTCGGGCACGGGCTTGCTCGTCACCGTCAGCTGGGCGCCGACCTGGTCGAACTGGCCGAGGCCGAGGAGGGCCTGGATGTCCCGGTCGAGGTCCGGGCGGTCGTAGAGGTCTCCCTTGCGCGCCTTGATCCGGCCGCGCAGGGTCGTCATCCGGACGTTCTTGAGCCCCACGGCCTTGATGTCGGCCAGCACCCAGGGGCTCGGGACGACGCCGGGGGCGGCCGGGGGAGCGGGCTGGACGGCCGCGGCGGCCGACGAGACCGCGGGGGTCGGGACGGCGGAGGTCGAGACGGCGGGCGCCGGGAGCCCGGGAAGCGGCGGAAGGGCGCCGCCGGGGGCGGAGGGCGCGGACGTCGAAACGGCGGGAGCGGCCGTCGGCGGCGGAGTGCCCGGGGCCGTCCCCGATGAGACCGTCTGGGACCAGCCCGAGGACGACAAAACCGCCGCGGCGAGAGCGCTCATGAGGAGCCTGTTCACCGGAAGCCTGAGTATACTAAATCGTCCGCTGGCCGCGCGTTTGGGAGCTGTTCCTTAATAACTATTGTCAGAGCCGCGGCCGGCGGGAAAAGACGCCGGGCGGAGGCGAGGCCTCCGCCCGGCTCTTCGCGCGCCGAGTCCGTCAGCGAGCGGTCTTGGCCAAGGGCTTCTTCCGGGCGACCGGCCGGGGCGCCGCCGCCGGGGCGGGGGAGCCCTTCTCCACGTCGTAGTAGTCGAGGCCCGAGTGGTCGAGGACCTCCTCGCCCATCAGCAGGCGCAGAGTGTTCTTCAGCTTCATCTGCTGGATGAAGAGGTCGTGCTCGGGGTCCAGGCCGGGGGCGGCCATGGGACTCTTGTAATAAAAGCTGAGCCACTCCTGGATGCCGGAAAGCCCGGCCCGGGCGGCCAAGTCGCTGAACAGCGCTAGGTCCAGCACGATGGGGGCGGCGAGGATGCTGTCGCGGCAGAGGAAGTTGATTTTCAGCTGCATCGGGTA
>JAGWRY010000053.1 GCA_028869495.1 Elusimicrobiota bacterium
CGGCGCCGTCGTCGAGGCCGTCGATCGCCCCGCGGCGCCGCCCTCGGCCGCGCGCCCGCCCGAGGCGCCCTCCGCCTCGACGTTCTGGAAGCAGCAGATAGGACTGCTCGACAAGACGGTTTACATCCCCCTTCGGCCCGCCCCGCTCGCGCCTTCCTCGTCCCGCGGCGCCGCGTCGAGCTTCTCTCAAGCCTTCGAAGCCGCCGGCGGTCAGGCGGCGCTCGTCCTGCACCGAGCGGTCCAGCCCACGGTTCCAGGCGGCCCGGGCCTCATCTCCCAGATCAGCGGGATGCTCACGCGGACGGTCATCGGGATACCCGCGGTCGCCGCCGCCATGCCCAAGCCGAAGCTCCCGCCGGTCCAATCCGCCGTCGGCGCCATCGACGCCCCGAGCGCGTCCGCCCTCGACGTCCAGCCGACCGTCAACGTCGTCGGCAAGCAGACGAGCCTCGGCGCCCAAACCTCGCTCTCGTTCGCGAACCGGGTCGGCCTGAACTTCGGAGCCTCCGGCACCGTGAAAGGCAGCCCAGACACCGAGCTCTCGGCCTCCCTGCAGGCGAAGGGGGTCTCGCTCAACGGCTCGGCTTCCCTGCTCAAAGGCATGAAGAGCTACAGCCTCGGCGTCGACATCGCTCCCGCCCCGCACGTCATGCTGAAAGCCGGCGGCAACTACCAGCGGTCGGCGTACGCCCAGAATTCCGAGGGGATCTACGCCGGCCTGGGCGTCGACAACGGCCAGCAGGTCTACGCCGGCGTGACCGCGTCGCTCAACTACAACCCCGCCGCGCGGAACCCGGACGACGCGCGCGTCATGGTCCAGGTCTCGGGGAACAATCCCGCCGTGGTCGACACCGTCTTGGGCGCGATGTTCGCGCCGCTGGCCATCCTCGGCCGTTAAGCCGTCAGCTCGTCGGCCAGCGCGCCCGCGCCGTAGATGACGCGCAGGGCCTCGACGATCGCCGCCGAGTGCACGGCGACGGCGCGGTTGCGGGTCTCGTCGTAGGCGTAGCGCCCGACCAGGGACTGGATGTTGCCGTCGAAGATCAGGCCCACGTACTCGCCCTTCGCGTTGACGACAGGAGAGCCCGAGTTGCCGCCGATGATGTCGTTGGTGGTCACGAAGTTCACCTTCGTGGAGAGGTTCAGCTTGGTCCGCGCGTCCTTGACGCGCGCGGCCAGGTCGAACGGGCGCTTCTCGCCCATGCCGAAGGCGCGGTCGTAGAGGCCGTAGAAGGTCGTGAACGGGGCGACGCGCGTCGTGCCCAGCTCGTAGCCGGCGACCCGTCCGAAGGACAGTCGCAGGGTGAACGTCGCGTCGGGGTAGGCCGACTTGCCGTAGACGGAGAAGCGGGCCTTCGCGATGCGGTCGCCCTCGGCCAGCAGGACGCTCTCGATCTCGTCCTCGTACCACTTGCGCTGGGCGCGGTAGAGGGCGTCGAGGCCCCTCGCCCAGACGATCAGGGCGTCCTTCGACGCGGCGACGGCCTTTTCGCCGCCGTCGACGAGGCGCTTCCTCTCGGCCGGGTCGAAGAGCCCGGTGCCGGCGACCAGGACGCGCGCGGCCTCCTCGGGAGATTTCCCGCCGAGAGCCCGACGGACGTAGTCGTCGTTCGGGCCCAGGATCTCCAGCGATTCCCGGAAGCTCCGCGCGAGCATGAACTCCTCCATGTCGGGATAGATCGGCGCCGGAGAGAACAAACGGAAACGGAGGGACTCGAGGTTCGACTCGCGGTACTCCTCCCAGCGCTTGTCGTTGGGCTTGGCGGTCTCGGCGACCAGGCGCACGATCGCCGCGGCCAGGCCCGCGAGCTTGACCGGCTCGTAGCGCCGGTACGAGATCTCGCGGCGGCGCGCCGCGTACTTCTTCTGCGCGGCGGCGATCCTGCCCCAGGCGCCCTCGGCCGCGCGCGCGGCCGGGTCCTTCGACGTCGCGGCCGCGGCGCGCAGGGCGTCCTCGGCCTTCCTCTTGGCGGCGATCAGCGCCGGGTCGAGCAGGCCCTCGTGCTCCCCGCCGACCGCCTTCAGCGCGTTCTCGACGCCGAAGATGCGGTCCTTCGCGCGCCGCTCCTGCTCGGCGCCCTGAGCCGCGTAGTCGCCGTAGTCCCGGCGCCGGCGCCGCGCGATCTCCAGGTACAGCGGCAGGCCCGCGTCGCGCTCGTCCTCGAGCTGGGCGACGGTCATCAGGCGGTCGGTGTGGCCCGGGTGGCCGGTCACGAAGACCAGCTCCCCCTCGGCGGCGCCGTCCTTCGACCAGCGGAGGTGGTGCTCCGCGCGGTACGGCTTGCCGTCCTCGTAGACGCGGAAGAAGGCGAAGTCCAGCGCCCAGCGCGGGTACGTGAAGTTGTCGAAGTCGCCGCCGTAGAAGGCCGCCTGCAGTTCCGGCGCGGCGACCAGGCGCACGTCGGTGTGCTTCTTGTAGCGGTAGAGCCAGAACTCGCCGCCCTGGTAGAGCTCGACGACGTCCGAGCGCAGGCCGGTCTGGTCGGTCGACTCCTTCGTGATCCGGGAGATCTCGGCCTTCCTCTGCTCGTTGCGCGCGCGGTCGTCGGCCTTCGGGTCCTCGGCCCCCTTGACCCGCGCCGTCACGTCCTCGTAGGACATCAGCACGTTGATCTCGAGGTCCGGGCAGGCGATCTCCTCGGCGGAGGAGCGCGCGAAGAAGCCGTCGCGCACGTAATCCTTCTCGGGCGTCGACATCTTCTGCAGCTGGCCGAGGGCCACGTGGTGGTTGGTCAGCACCAGCCCGTCCTTCGAGACGAAGGCCCCGGAGCCGCCGTCGTTGAAGCGCGTCGAGGCCTTCTGCAGGAGCTCCAGCCACTTCGGCGAGGCCGTAAAGCCGTACTTGGCCTTCAGGACCTGCGCCGGCAGGTTGTCGAACGTCCACATCCCCTCGTCGCCGGCGGCGGCGGGGTCGGGGACGGGGACGGCGGCGGGGGCGACGGCCTTGGTCTTCGGGGCGGGGCTGGTCGAGGGCATGGAAATCTCCTTAGAAAGGCAAGGCATTCTACCAAATGCCCCGGAAAGGCTAGAATCCCGGGATGAAGAAGCTCCTGCCCCCGTCCGTCTTCTTCGCCGGGGCCGCCGCCTGCCTGCTCCAGGCCTGGCGGAGCTACCCCCTCCTGCCCGACCGCGTCGCTTCGCACTTCGGCCTGTCCGGCGCCCCCGACGGCTGGATGCCCAAGCGCGCCTTCGTCGGCTTCGAGGTCGGCGTCGTCCTCCTGCTCGGCGCCGCCCTTCTCGCCGCCTCCCGCTCCCTGTCCCGGCGCACGAACGAGCGCCTGAACCTCCCGCACAAGGACTACTGGCTGGCCCCCGAGCGCCGCGAGGCGACCCTCGCCTACTTCCGCGAGTTCTTCCTGTGGTTCGGGGCCGGCACCTACGCCGTCCTGTTCGACCTGTTCCGCCAGACGGACCGGGTCAACCTGGGCCTGGCCAAGGGCCTCGCGCATCCGCTCGCGACGATCGCCGCCTACGTCGCCTTCGCCCTCGTCCTGATCGTCGCGATGAACGTCCGCTTCCGGCGCGTCCCGCCCGGGGCCTGACGGGAGCAGCGCCGGCGGCAGGCCCTCAAGCGGCCGCGGTCCCGGGCGGCGCGGCCTTCGCCGCGCGAACGGCCTCCGCGGTCTCCGGGAAATACTCCGCGATCCGGGCGAGCAGGGCCGGGTCGTCGCGCGTCGCCGCCAGGTACGAGGCGCAGACCTGGGCGATGCCGAGCTCGGCGAGCACGAAAGCGATCAGGACCGGCAGGATCGCCGGAAAGATCGCGCCGGCCCCCAGGAACGCCCACTGCGGCATCGAGTCCGGGATGATCCCGTCGATGGTCAGGAAGAACCACGCGGTGCTCCAAACCAAGCTCGGCCCCAGGACGAGCGGCAGGGCGAAAAAATCCGCGACGACGATCCGCGCCAGGAGGTCGCCGCGCTCCCGCGCGCGGCGCACGGCCTCGCGGAGGCGGCACCGGTCCGCGGCCATGATGCAGGCGAGCAGGGCGTTCGCGGACAGGAGGGTCCGCTGCGCCGCCTGCAGCGCCGCCGCCTCCTGGAGAGACGCCGTCGATCTCTTCCGGTCGCGGTCCAGGTTCCCCTCGGCCCAAAAGATCAGGACCGCCTCGCCGAAGACGCTGACGAGCCAGAGCTCGAGGAGGCCGACCGGGTTCCCCAGGATCGCCCGGATCCCGTCCCGGACGCTCGGCGTCTCCCCTTCGAGGCGGCGGGCCATGCAGGAGACCGCCGCGGCGTTCGCGAGGGAGCCGACGAGAAGGCAGGCGGACAGGACGGCGAGGAGGATGAAGTAGGGATCGGCGTTCGGCCCGAGCACGGACGCGCGCGGGACCATCATCGCGTCCGGGTTCGCGACGACGACGGAGAGGCAGGCCCCGACCGCGGCGAGGGCGCAGGCGGCCGCGACGCCGCCGAAGAAAAGGGACTCCGGAACGCCGAGGAGAAAGCGCAGACGGCGCGCGAGCCGGTCCATGCGCGACGAAGTATAGCAGGGGCGCCGGAGCCGCGCCAACGGGTCCGGCGCCGTCGCGCTGGCGACCTTCGTCGCGAAGCCCCTGCCGCGCCCCTAGGCCGGCGCGGCGGCCAGGACCGACTCGGCGACGCGGCGCGTCAGCGCGTGGTAGGCGGGCGCGGCCGAGGCGAAGACCTCGCGCGCCAGCGCCCGGCCCGCGGGCGTCTGTCCCAGGGCTTGGTAGAGAGGGCGCACGTACTTCATCCGGCCGACCTCGGACAGCAAGGCGCGGATGCGCGGGAAGGCGGGCGCGTAGCCGCTGGCGGCGGCCAGGCACAGCCACTGGACCAGGACCTCGTAGTTGCCGAGTCCGGTCAGCGCGAACGTCTCGTCCAGCCAGGCGCAGTCGGCCTCGGGCAGTCGCTTCGGGAGCTTCTGCAGGTAGATCAGCAGTTCGGCCGGGCTCCAGGCCTTCGCGGCGGCCGGGTCCGGGCGCCGGCCGTCCCGCCACGCGGAGGCCAGGGCGGAGAGCTCGTCCAGGCGCGGCGAGGCGAAGCGCGGGGCGTCCTCGGGCAGGCCCGGCCCGTCCAGCCAGGCGGCGGCGCCGACTTTCGCGAGCAGGCCGGGCAGCTTCTCCTCGACGAAGGCGAGGAACTGCTCGGTGGTCAGACTCTGGAAGCGGAAGCGCTTCAAGTACTCCTTCACGAAGCGGTCGAAGGCCTCCTGGCCGGCCGCGCGCTCGAGCGCGGTCAGGAAGCGCGCGCCCTTCTCGTACGGCACGCTCGAGAAGGCCTCGTCGGGGTCCACGCCTTCCAGATGCAGGCGCAGGCGCGTCAGCTCCGGCTTGTCCCGGAAGCGGGCCAGCTCGTCGTCGAGCGCCTTCTGGCCGATCGCCCAAGCCATGGACGCCGCCTCGGGACCCTTGAGCTTCTTCAGGATCCGGCGCTCGGCCCAGACCGTGAAGCCCTCGTTGAGCCAGAAGTGCTCGGCGTTGGCGTTGGTGACGAGGTTGCCGGTCCAGCTGTGGGCCAGCTCGTGGGCGACGACGTCGACGAGGCTCCGGTCGCCGGCCAGGAGCGTCGGCGTCAGGAAGGTCATGCGCGGGTTCTCCATGCCGCCGTACGGGAAGGACGGCGGCAGGACCAGCATGTCGTAGCGCTCCCAGTCGTACGGACCGAAGAGGGACTCGGCGGCGCGCAGCATCTCCTCGACGCCGGCGAACTCCCAGGCCGCCTTCTCGACCGTCGCGGGCTCGGCCCAGACGCGCGAGCGCGGCGACAGGTCGCGCCCCTCCAGTGCGCCGACGGCCAACGCCAGCAAGTAGCTCGGGATCGGCTGGGGCATCGCGAACTTGAAGACGCGGCGCCCGGGCCCGCCCTTCGCGTCGCCGGCGGGGCCCGCGCCCATCACCGCGGTCAGCCCCTCGGGGACGTCGAGCTCGGCCTCGTAGGTCACGCGCACGGCCGGGCTGTCCTGACAGGGGACGACCGAGCGCGCATGGATCGCCTGGCACTGGCTGAACAGGAACGGCCGGCGCTTGCCCGCGGTCTGCTCGGGTCCCAGCCACTGCAGGCCGGCGGCCGACGGGGAGGTCTCGTACTCGACGGAGACGGATTTCGCGGCGGCGGGCAGGCTCAGCCGCAGGCGGCGGCCCAGGACCGGGTTGTCCGGGCCCAGCTCGAAAGGGACCGCCGCGCCTCCCGACGCGGCGCCCAGGATCGTCAGGCCCTTCGTGTCGAGGTCGAGGACTCCCCCCCGGCCGTCCAGCTCCAGCTCGGCCGTCCCGGCGAGGATCCTCCTCTCGAAGTCGGCGCGCAGGCGCAGGCGCCAGCGGCGGGTCCGCGGCTGGGAGTCGTCGAAATGGGAGTGCGGGTCGGGTCGGGCCATGCGCGGACATTATCCGCAATTTCGAGCGTCGGGGAAAGGCCGGCGCGCTCAGGCCCGCGAGGACAGGATCTCGCGGATCTTCGCCAGCAGGCTCTCGGACGAGAACGGCTTGGCCAGGAACGGGAACGGCTCGCCGCCGACGGCCTGCGGGAGCGGCTTCTGGTCGGCGTAGCCGGAGATGAACAGGACTTTCAGATCCGGCTTCCGCTCGCGCAGGCGCTCGACCAGGGCCGGACCGCCGCCGCCCGGCATCACAACGTCGACGACGGCCAGCGCGACGTTCGGGACGGCCTCGAAGACCCGCAGGGCGCCGTCGGCGTCGGCCGCGTCGAGCACGCGGTAGCCGTGCGCGTCGAGGACGCGCCGCAGGAGATGCCGGACCGGGGGCTCGTCCTCGACGAGCAGGACCGCCGGGCGCGCCGCGCCGGGCGTCGGCGCCGGC
>JAGWRY010000005.1 GCA_028869495.1 Elusimicrobiota bacterium
GGCGCTGTGCTGGCAGACGGTGATGCCGACGTCGACGTCGACGCAGAACAAGCAGAACATCCAGGTGATCGTGACGGCGCTCTAGGAGCGCGGAGGATGCGATGACGGAGGAGACGTGAACGCGCGCGCGGCGCCGCTGTTCGGCGCCGTCTTGAGCCTGGCCCTGGTGAGGGCCGGGCCGAGCCATGCCCTGAGCCTGCGGAACTCGGCGGCCGAGATCCTTCTGGGGGACGCCTCCCCGGGGACGAAGGCCGGCGATCCTCGGGCGAGGAGCGCGCGTCTGCGCGTGGAGAACTCGGGCCGGGATCCGGCTCGGGTGGAGTTCGGCGCCGTCGTCCCCCCGCGAGGAGGGCTCAAGGACGGCTACGAGCCGTGGCCGTATCCGGACAAGGTCCGTCTGCTCCCGACGTCCGCGGAGCTGGCGCCCGGAAAGTCCGGAGAGACGGAGCTCGTCGCGAGGATCCCGAAGCGGTTGTCCCGGGACCCGGGCGGCGGGCAGTACCAGTTCGACGTTCTCGCGCGGGGACGCGATCCCGCGGGGGCGTCGCTGACGCTGACGACGAAGGTGCTGCTGTCGGTCGGGCCGCCGCTGGCCCGCGCCGGGGACTCCCCGGCCGGGGGCTACGCGCCGATGCCCGGCTTCCAGCTGTCCCCGCCGTCGGCTGAGATCGGGCCGGTCCCTTGGGACGCGAGGGGGTCCGACCCCGGAGGAGGAACGACGCTGAAGCTGATCAACGCCGGCGACCGCGACGCGACGGTCGTCCTGACGCCGGCGCGCGACTGGGACGACTCGGCGCAACCGGGCGAGGGCTATCCCCCCGCTCCGAATCCGCGCTGGCTGAAAGTCGATCCGCCGGTCGTGAAGGTCCGCGCGGGAGCCATCGGCTCGGCGCGGATCAGGGTCGCGGTGCCGAAAGAGAAGCGCTACGCGGGCAGGCGGTGGGCCTTCGTGGTCGCCGTGACGGCCTCGAGCGGGGGGCATGAGACGAGGCGCTGGTTCGTTTTGAACGTCCGGACGTCGGACTGGGAGGAAGACGGGCGGGCCCGTTGAGCCTGCCCTAGCCGCGACACGACGATGGAATTTCTGAAAGCTCTGCAAGACCGCGCGCGCAGGGCCGCCCAAAAGGCGGTCCGGGCCGCCGCGTTCTGGGCGCCGCTGACGGCGGCGCTCCTGGGCGGAGCTCTGCCCGCGCGCGCCGGCACTTCCGCGGCGCTGGACATCGACGTCACGATCCAAGGCATCGGCGCCGTCACCGATTTGGCCGCGACTCCCGGAACGAGCACCGGGAGCATCAATCTCTCCTGGACCGAGCCGCATCATTTCTCGGGCACGGCGCCGTTCACGTACGACGTGCGCGCCTCCTCGGTCGCGCAGATCAACAACACGGCGGACTTCACCGCGGCCGCCTCGCTGTCGACGTTCTCGCCGAGCTCCCCCCCGACGCCCGGCAGCGGCGGCGGCGCGGCGGGCTTCGTCGTCGACGGCCTCCAGCAGGGAGTCACGTACTATTTCGCGATCCGCGAGAACGACAGCGGCGGCCTGCACGGCGTCTGGCTGCGCTCGGCGACGATCAACGTCGACAACTTCGCGGTCGCGACCTCGACGCGGCCGCCGCCGCCGGCCTCCGGTGCGGTGACCGCCGTCGGCCTCACGTCGGCGACGGCGGCGTGGGCGCCCGCCGCGGGCGCGACCGACTACCTGCTGATCGCCGCGACGGACGCCGGGCTGACGTCGGTGGCGGCCTCGTCGTCGACGGTTCTGACGACGGCGACGGTCTCGGGCCTGTCGCCGAACACGACGTACTGGCTCGCCGCGTCGGCCTGCGGCGACGGCTGCTCGGCCTACGCGGCCGTCGGCTCGACCGTCACGCTCGCGGCGTCGGCCGTCTCGCTGTCGACGACCGCGGTCTCCTCGACCACCGTGGACCTGGCCTGGGGCGCCGGCGGCAACCCGTCGGGCACGCTCTACCGCGTCCTGTCGAGCACCGACGGCGTCGCCTATTCGCCGGCGGCCTCGGCGACGATCCCGTCGGCTTCCGTCGTAGGGCTGACCGGCGGAGGCACGTATTACTTCGAGGTCGTCGCGGTGAACGCGGCCGGGCTGGCGGCGGCGGCGTCGCCGCCGCTGTCGGTCGTCACGCCGACCGGGCCCGTGCCGTCGACGCCGACCGGCTTCGCGGCGGCGGCGGGCCTGCTGAGAGTCGCGCTCTCGTGGAACCCCCTGCCGGCGGCCCAGCAGGGCACGGGCCTGCTCGACTACGAGCTCCAGCGCTCGACGAACGCCGGGTTCGGCTACGTGGCCCTCGCGACGACGACGGCGTCGACCTATGTCGACCTGCCGCTGACGGCGGGGACGACCTACTACTACCGCCTCGCCGCGCGCGCGCTCGACGGGGCCGGCAGCGCCCTGACGGCGGCGGTCTCCGCGGTCCCGTACACCCAGCGGCCGATGTCGCCCCTCGGCCTGACCGTCGCGGCGTCGAGCACGACGGTCTCGATCTCCTGGTCGAAGACGACCCGCTTCGAGAGCGGCGCGCCGTTCCTCAGCACCGGGACCCCGGCGGCCGACGAGCTCCAAGGCTACGAGCTCCTGCGCTCGACCGACATCTGCAACGTCAACTACGTCCTGCTCTCGACGTACTCGGTGACGACGACCGCGGTGACGGACGCGACCGGCGGGCTGAACTACTACTACCATCTGCTCTCGTTCAACAGCCTCGGCGTCTCGACGAACGTCGTCACGTTCTCGTCGCTCGGCGAGCGCAGCTACTTCGTCGACGACTGCCTGAGCGCGATGGTCCTCGACGACGGCACGGCGGACCAGCTCAACGGCTCCGCCAACGGCGCCGGAGACATCCGCCTGACGGCCCGGCGCCGCCCGCAGGACGTCGGCGACGGCATCTACCAGTCCGTCGAGTTCTCCGCGGACCGCGACGGCTCCCCGCTGCCCGCCGGCTACGCCTTGTCCAAGAACGCGCGCGTCGTCCTTCACTACGTCGTCGGCAGCGCCGGCGCGCCGACGCCGGACAGCGCGACAGTGCAGGGCCTGTCCGGCCCGGCGGCCGCGAGCGCGGCCGACCTCGGCGTCTACTGGTTCAACGGGCAGGCGTACCAGAAGATGTACGGCCGCGTCGACGCGCTCTCGCAGACGGTCACCGTCCAGTCGCCGAACCTGGGCGTCTATCAGATCCGTGCCCAGGCGCGAACGACCTCGGGGCCGGTCTTCGACGTGTCGAACCTGTCGGGCCGCGTGATCACGCCCAACGGGGACGGCCGCAACGACGTCGCGATCTTCACCTACGACCCGGGTCCGGAAAACGTCGTGCCCGCGGGCCGCGTCTACGACCTGCGCGGGGCCTACGTCGCCGACATGACGCCGGGCCTCGTGGCGAACACTTTGACCTGGGACGGCAAGATGAACGGGACGCCGGTCCACAGCGGCGTCTACGTCTACCGGATCACGGGCGGCGGCAAGACCTTTACCGGAACCATCGTGGTGGCGAGATAACAGGAGCGATTATGACCCAGCGCATGAAGACGACCGAGAAGGCGGTGATCCTGGCGGCGGGCCTGCTGATCCTGGCCCTGCTGGCGGTGGCGGCGTTCGCGCAGAGCGACGCTTTCTCTTTCCTGGGTCCGGTCTCCCGCGTGATCACGCCGAACGGCGACGGCCGCAACGACTACGCGTTCGTGCGCTTCTGCAATCCCGCCGGGTCCGGCGTGACGGGCAAGATCTATTCGCTGTTCGGCTCCGAGGTCGCGAGCATGAGCGACATCCAGACGGGGCTCAATGCGTGTCAAGACAACAATACGACGGGCTGGTCGCAGTATCTGACCTGGGACGGCCGCTCCAACGGAAGCGTCGTCCCCAGCGGCATCTACATCTACAGGATCACGGCGGAACAGCGCGTCTACACCGGCACGCTGATCGTGGTGAGGTAAGCCATGAAATCCATTTCCCGAAGAATTCGCACGAAACTCGCGGGGCTCCCCGGCGCGGGGACCCGGCGCGGGGCACAATTAATGAGGAATATGTCACGGAAGGCGCGCGTCGTCATGGCCCTTCTCCTGGCGGTCCTGCCGGCCGCCGTGCCCGCGCGCGCGGCCTACGAGGACGTCGGCGTCAGCGCCCGCGCGACGGGGCTGGGCCAGGCCTACACGGCCGTCGCCGACGACGCCTATGCCGTCTATTACAACCCGGCGGGCCTGGCGACTCTCGACCGCAAGGAGTTCGCGACGACCTACTCGCGCCTGCTGACGGGCCTCTCCGACGGCTCGAACCTGCAGAACTCGTTCCTGTCCTACGTCCAGCCGCTCGACGGCGGCCGCAACGGCACGCTGGGGACCGCCTGGAATTACATGACGCTCGACAGCCTGTACCGGGAGTCGAGCCTGTTCGCGTCCTACGGCCGGCGCCTCAGCCGGGAGGACCACGCCCCCCTCTACGGCGGCGTGAGCCTCAAGTTCTTGGACCGCTCGCTGGGCGGCACCTCGGCCGCCTCGAACTCGGTCAGCGACAGCGGCTACGTCAGCAACAATCCCGACCCCGTCCTCCAGCATGCGTCGAAATCGAACTTCGACGCCGACCTGGGCCTGCTCTACCGCCCCCGCCCGAACTGGAACCTGGGCCTGCAGATCCAGCACCTGCTGGAGCCGAACGTCGCGTTCTTGGGCTCCGACAAGCTCCAGCGCAACTACAAGCTGGGCGCGGCCTACCGCACGCCGTTCACCACGCTGTCGACCGACCTGGACTTCCTAGCCGCGCCGGACGGCTCGACCGACAAGAACCTCTCCATCGCGGCCGAGAAGTGGCTGCCGACCCTGCTGTACGGCTCGTTCGCGATCCGCGGCGGGCTGGGCGTGGGCACCCGCGACTACCGCAACGTCTCGGTCGGCCTGTCGTACCGCATCCATCGCATGCAGTTCGACTACGGCTTCTCGATCCCGGTCGGCGGTCTGACCGGCACGACCGGCACCCAGCGCCTGGGGCTGACTTGGCGCTTCGGCGCGCCGCGCGCGGAGTCCGCGCTCCTGGGCGAGATGCTGCTCGAGAACCTGTCGACGCCGGCCCCGGTCGGCTCGCCGGAGTTCAACAAGCAGGCGGCCAAGCTCGTCGCCTACAAGCGCAAGGCGATCGACGCGCTGATGCGCGACGCGGACGCCCAGGCCAATCTGGGGCATTTCGAGCGGGCGCACGAGAGCGCGCGTCAGGCGGCCTCGCTGGCCCCGCGCGACCCGGTGCTGGCCGACCTGGACGGCCGCTACCGGACGGCCGCGGCCTACTTCCCGGACATCTCGGCCGTGATCTCCCAGCAGGGCGGCGCGCGCCTCGAGGACGGCCTGATGAAGTTCATCGCCGGCAAGGACAAGGAGGCGCTGGCGTCGCTGGAGAACGCGCGGCTCCTGGCGCCGAGCACGGCGCTGGACGGCATGATCAACATCCTGGAGGCCAAGGTCGGCACGCTGGCGCCGGCGGTCCCGACGCCGACGGCGTCCGTCCCGGCGCAGGTCGCGGTCTCGACGTCCGCGGCCCCGGCGGTCGCGGTCTCGACCGGCGCGGCGCAAGCCGAGACGGCCGAGCAGGCGGCCAAGCGCATCCTGGACGCCACGACGGCCCTGCTGGAGGTCTCGTTCTTCCAGCAGGACTGGAAGAAGGTCGTCGAGCTGGGCAAGCAGGTCGTCGCGATCGACCCGGCGAACGTCCATGCCTACGAGCGGATGGCGGGCGCCTATCACGCGATGGGCGACCACGCGGACGCGCTGAAGTCGGTGGAGGCGGCCTACGCGCTGGAGTCGGACCCGGTCGAGCGCGCGAAGCTGAAGGCCTATATCGGAGCGCTGAAGGCGGTCCTCGCCAAGGAGCGGCGGCCGGAGAAGCGCCGCGCGGCGTCGGCGGCCTCCCCGGAGCAGGTCGAGCGTCTCTACGAGGCCGGCGTCGAGCTCTACGCACAGGGGCGGCTGATCGAGGCCCGCGAGGCGTTCCGGCGCTGCCTGGAACTCGACGCGAAGTACATGCCGGCCCAGCGGGCCTTCGCCCGGGTGCAGGCGGAGATGATGCAGAGCGGGCAGGGCCAGTGA
>JAGWRY010000054.1 GCA_028869495.1 Elusimicrobiota bacterium
GCCCGCCGCGCGAGCGCCCGCCGCGACGGCGCGAGCGGGCGGAGCGCGGCTCCTCGTCGTCCTCGGCGCGCGCCTCGTCGGACATCGCCTCGGCGTCCGGGTGCGAGGTCCAGATCGTCGCGACGCGGCCCAGGCGCTGGAGCTCGGCGGCCATCGCCTGCAGGGTCGCGTCGTTGGTGACCATCAGGAACGGGATGTGCTGGGGCAGGATCGCGTGCAGCATCCCGGCGTGCAGGCTCATCACGAAGTCGGCGGCGTTCGCGCCGCCGCGCGGCGAGACCACGGTCGCGCAGTGGGGCAGGTGCGCGAGCTTCTTCTCGAGCGTGCGCGGCATCTTCGCGCCGGGGCGCAGGAAGACGCGCACCAGCGAGTGCCGCGTCGGGCGCACGTCCGGCGGGACGTGCGGGTCGTTGTCGCCGTCGATCAGCAGGACGGAGTCCACCGGGAAGCGGGGCGGGATCGCGGAGTCGGGGTTGCGGGAGATCGCCGCGGCGATCTCGGCCTCGGCCAGTGCGGGCGCGGCCTCGGGCATCGACTCGGGCGCGTCGTCGGTCGGGAGAGCGGGAATGTCGTCGTTCATGATGGGCTGGATTCTAGCAGTTCGCCCCCCCGCCCCGCCATCCGGGCCCGGACGTCCTCAGGGCTTCTTCTTCAGGAGCTCGCCGGCCTCGCCGGAGCGGCGCTTGATCCGCCGGGGGCCGAAGCGCGCGGCCAGGCGGTCGTACAGGAAGTCCGGGATCGCCGGCAGGAGGTACTTGGTCGGGTACGACAACGGCCACGGGAAGTGGACGACGCGCCGCCGGGCGTCGATCCCGCGCAGGATCGCGGCCGCGCCGTCGGCGGTCTCCATCAGAAAGGGCATCGAGTCCGGGCCGTTGCGCGCGGTCATCTCGCTCTTCACGAAGCCGGGGCAGACCGTCACGACGTCGACGCCGGTCCCGCGCAGGTCGACGCGCGCCGCCTCGAGCAGGGCGACGAGGGCCGCCTTGCTCGCGCTGTACGGGCCCGAGCGCGGCAGGCCGCGGAAGGCGGCCAGGCTCGCGATCCCGGCGACGACGCCGGAGCCCGACTCGATCATGTCCGGCAGGACCGCCTCCAGCCAGCGCGCGGCGCCGACGACGTTGACGTCGAGAGTCCAGCGCACGAGCTCGGCCGAGAACTCCTTGGCGTCCATCGACTCGCCGACGCCGGCGTTCAGGATCGCCCAGTCGAGGCCGCCCCAGGCCGCGCGGATCCGGGAGGCGTGGGCGCGGACCTCCGCGTCGTCGGTCACCGAGCCGGCCAGCAGCAGGGCTTCGCCGCCGGCCTCCGTCACCCGCCGCGCGGTCTCCTCGAGCTCGGGGAGGCGGCGGCCGGTGACCGCGACGCGCCAGCCGCGGCGCGCGAGCTGGACGGCGAGCTCGCGGCCGAGCCCCGAGGTCGCGCCGGTGACGACGACGCGCGTCGGGGCGCTCACGCGGCCGACGGCGCGGGGCGGACCAGGGCGAGCAGGCTCTGCGCGCGGATGTGCAGGTCGAGCGCCTCGACTTCGGCCGGGACGCGCGCCAGGCGGCGGTCCAGGCAGGCCAGCAGGAGCTCGAGCTTGCGCACCGAGCGCGGATGGCGGCGCGCCTGCGAGATGAAGGCCGCGTGCTCGGCCGGCGTCGCTTCCTTCAGCAGGTAGCGCCAGTTCGTCGCGTCGGAGACGGTCAGCGCGTCGCCGTCGACGACGGCCTCGATCTCGGCGCGGTGCGTCTCGGGCGCGAGGTAGGTGCCGAACAGGCGGTCCATCAGCGGGTGCACGATCGTGAAGTTCTTGGCCTGGTCCCAATGGTGGAGCAGATGGATGTCCTCGAGCCAATGGAAATATCCGGAATCCGCCCACGGGTGCTTCTCCAGGTGGAAGCGCGAGTGCGTCTCGTCGACGACGAGCTTCGCGTAGGCGGCGACGCCGCCGAGGAAGGCGAAGGTCCCGGGATGCACGCCCATCGTCCAGAAGGCCAGTCCCGCGGCGATCCAGCCGGGCACGACCCAGGAGAGCGCCAGGCCCGTCTCGGAGGCTACGTAGCCGGTGTCGCGCTTGTAGAAGCGGCCGATCGGGTAGATCACCATGTGGTGCAGCCAGTGGTACATCTGGTTGCGCCGGATGACGCTCGAGCGCCGCGTCAGCCGCCCGACGTGCTGGAAGAAGCGGTGGTACGCGTAGCCGAAGGATTCGACGAGGAGCACGCCGCGCAGGGCCATGACCAGCGGCTTCAGGATCCAGGCGATCAGCGCGGGCGGGGCGCCCGCGGCGGCCAGGCGCGCGAACAGGCGTCCGCTGAAGGGCTCGGCCCAGGCCAGCGCGATCAGGCCGAGCAGGCCGGCGGCGGTCCAGGCGCCGAGGAGTCGCGCGCGCCAGCCGGAGGCCGGGCGGCGCAGGAGGGCGGTCCAGAGGGCTTCGTCGAGGGAGGGCGTCATCCGATTATTGTAGGTGATCGCGGCCGCGCCGTCCAGGCGCGCGGGGCTGGCGCGGCGGGCGGGCGCGGGGCTATGATATCGGGGTGCGGCGGCGCCGGCCGCGCCCTAGGTCCTAGGACCCAGGCGCGCCGCCGCGCCTCTCGTTATAATCGACGTTAGTAAGGAACATGGCCCCCTCGAAGACGACGTCGCTCGCCCTGTGGTCCCTCGCGCTCGCTCTCTGCGCCGGCGCGGCCGGGGCCCAGACCGTCGACGTTTCGGTCGAGCCGGGCGGGTCGGGCTCCGTCCCGAACGCGGGCGCGACCGTCGGCGCGTCGAACGCGGCCCCGGCGCCGCTGACGCCGACTCCGATCCTGAGCGGGACCCCGGGCGCCGTGAACGCGGCCCCGGCCCCGGTTGCGGCCGTCGTCCCGGGCGCGGCCGCGCCC
>JAGWRY010000055.1 GCA_028869495.1 Elusimicrobiota bacterium
CAACCCGTTCAACTTCATGGAGCTGCAGGACGTCCAGGAGCTCGCGAACTTCTTCGAGCGCCGCGTGTCGGCCTACCAGGTCGGCGTGACCGGGGCCGTCGCCTTCAGCGAGGAGTTCTAGCCGCTAACGGCCGGGCAGGTACTCGTCGACCGCGGTCCACCAGCCGCGGACCTCGGCCTTCAAGTCCTTCACGCGCTCGGCCGCCCTCCGGTCCAGGCCGCGCCGCATCGAGCGGCTCTCGACGTTCTTCCACAGCGGCCACAGCTCGCGCTCCTCGTCCGAGAAATGCGCGCGCAGGGCGCCGGCCAGGCGCCGGGCCAGCGGACGCAGGCGCGCGAGGTCCAGGTCGGCGGCCTTCTCGAGGAGATCGACGGCTTCGAGCCGCAGGGCCTCGAGCGCCTCGTGCTGGCGCTCGACCTCGGCCAGCGCGCGGGCGGCCTCGGACGACGCCGCCCCCTCCGCCCGCTCGAAGATCATGTTCTCGAGCTCGCCGTGCCCCTGGAGCGCGCGCAGGAGGACGAGCAGGACGGCGCGCGCGTCGCGGCGCGCGACGCGGCCGTCGGGCTCCTGCAGGCAGGCCTCGAGGCGCCCGATCAGCCCCCAGATCAGGCGATGCTCGTCGGACAGCGACTGGAACACGCTCACCGCCCGCCCCCGGGCCGCTCGTCGGCCGACGCGCGCGGCAGCTTCAGCGTGAACGCGCTGCCGAGCCCCGGCTTCGACTCGGCCGCGAC
The DNA here is from genome assembly GCA_028869495.1 of Elusimicrobiota bacterium. GTDB lineage: Bacteria > Elusimicrobiota > Elusimicrobia > UBA1565 > UBA9628 > GWA2-66-18. The sequence goes on from JAGWRY010000055.1 coordinate 736, forward strand.
CTCGCCGCCCATCAGCTCCATCGCCTCGCGGCAGAAGGTCAGCCCCAGCCCGAGCCCGGCGCCGCGCCCGCGCCGCTCGCCCTGGTAGAAGCGGTCGAAGACGCGCGGCAGGTCCGCGGCCGGGATGCCGGGCCCCGTGTCCTCGACCCGGAGCAGGATGCGCCCTCCCTCGGCGAAGGCCGACACGCGGACCTCGCCGCCCTCCGGCGTGAACTTCAGCGCGTTGTCGAGCAGGTTCGTCAGCGCGCGTCTCAGCAGCTCCGGATCGGCGCGCGCGAGGAGGCCCCGCGGCGCGGTCGTGCGCAGCGTCAGGCGCCGCGTCTTCGCGCGCGCGAGATGCTCCTCGGCGAGGGCCCGCGCCAGCGCCCCCGCGTCGACGGCGGACAGGCTCACCGGCATCGCCGCGGCCTCCAGGCGCGCGACGGCCAGATAGGTGTCGATGATCTCCTCGATGCGGCGGCAGGCGCGCACGCCGATCTGCGCGAGCTCGACGTCGTCGTCGGTCAGCGCGTGCCCGGTCCCCAGCTCGTCGATCGCGCGCAGGGCGCCCAAGGCGTTGGTCAGCGGCGCGCGCAGGTCGTGCGCGAGCATCTGCCGCCACTCCTCGTGGCGCCGTTCGAGTTCGGCCTCGGCCGAGACGTCCTCGAGGATCAGGAAGTGGCGCTCCGCGTGCGGCAGGCGCACCCGCAGGCAGCGCACGCGCAGGTCGCGGCTGGCCTCGTCGGAGACGTCCCCGCCGCGCTCGCCGCGCTCGGCCGGGCGGTACTTGCCCTGGAAGGTGATCGAGTCCTGCGGGCCGCCGGGCTGGCGCAGGGGGCACTCGGCGGCGCAGCAGGCGTCGTGCGAGGCCAGGCGTCCGCACAGCGCGTCGCAGATCGTACGGGACTCGAAGGAGGCCGCATCCTGACCGAGCAGGCGCGCCGCCGCGTGGTTCGCGTAGAGGAGCTTGCCCTCGGCGTCGGCGATGCAGACCCCGTCCGACAGCCCGTCGAGAAGGGGCCGCACCGCGTCGATGAATTCGTGGCCCGCCGCGATCATCTCTCGGTCTCTCCTGAACGACCGCTCACGCACCACTGCGGCCACGACGCGCCGCTCGATACTTGATAAAAATAGTCAGGTATCTTATACTCAGGTCATGTCCGTCGCGGCCGCCCGCGGCCTGTCCGATCCGACCGTGGGGAACACCCCCCTGATCGACGTCTCCCCCGCCTTCCCGGAGCTGGGACGGCGCGTGCGCGTGCTGGGCAAGGCCGAGTGGGCCAACCCCGGCGGCTCGATCAAGGACCGCGCGGGCTGGTTCATCGTGCGCGAGGCCCGCGAGAGCGGGAAGCTGTCCGGGGACCGGGTCCTGCTCGACTCCTCGTCCGGCAACACCGGCATCGCCTACGCCTGGCTCGGCGCGCGCCTCGGCTTCAAGGTCAGCCTCGCCGTGCCCGGCTCGATCGCGCGCCGCCGCCGCGAGATCCTGGAGGCGTACGGCGCCGAGCTGCTGTTCACCGACCCCCTCGAGGGCTCCGACGGCGCGATCCGCGAGGCCCGCCTGATGCTGAAGGCCGAGCCCGGGCGCTACTTCTACGCCGACCAGTACTCGAACCCGATGACCTGGCGCGCGCACTACGAGACGACCGGTCCCGAGATCTTCGCGCAGACCGAAGGACGCGTCACCCACTTCGTCGCCGGCCTGGGCACCGGCGGGACCTTCGTCGGCGCCGGGCGCCGCCTGCGCGAGCTCGCGCCCGGCGTGCGCCTGGTCTCGATGGAGCCCGACGGCCCCCTGCACGGCCTCGAGGGCCTCAAGCACATGGAAACGTCGATCGTCCCCGCGATCTACGACGAGACGGTCGCCGACGCGAAGATGAGCGTCTCGACCGACGAGGCGCGCGGCGCCGCCCGCGCCCTCGCGCGCCGCGGCGGGATCCTGCTCGGCCCCTCCGGCGGCGCGAACCTGGCCGCGGCCCTGCGCCTCGGGCGGGACCTGTGCGCGCAGGGGCGCGAGGCGCTCGTCGTCACCGTCTTCCCCGACTCGGGCGAGCGCTATCTCGGCGAGAGGTTCTGGGCCCCGTGAGCCTCGAGATCACGCGCGCCCTCGAGGCGCTCGCCGTCGCGGCCTGCGAGACGGCCTACCCGGAGGAGGGCTGCGGCCTGCTGATCGGCCCCGTGCCGCCGGACCTCGCCGCGCCCGAGCGGGCCGTCGTCGTCGACGAGGTCCGCCCGCTCGCGAACGGCTGGGACGCCTCCGCGAAGACGAACCGCTACGCGATCGACCCGCGCGAGCTGGCCCGCGTCGAGGCCGCGCTGGCTCCCGCCGGCCGAGGCGTCGTCGGCTTCTTCCACTCGCACCCGGACGCCCCGGCCTGGCCGTCGCCGTTCGACCTGGCCCTGGCCTGGCCCTGCGTCAGCTACTGGATCCTGCGCGTCGACCAGGGCCGCCTGTCCGACTCGCGCAGCTGGCGCCGCAGCGACGACGGGCGCTCCTTCGTCGAGGAAGCGATCCACCTGGAGGGATGAGATGAGCATCGAGATCCGCCTGCCGACCGCCCTGCGCGCGCTGGCCGGACAGCAGGCCTCCGTCGCCGTCGAGGCGGCGACCGTCGGCGAGGCGCTCGACGCGCTGTTCGCGCGCCACGAGCGCCTGAAGGGCCAGCTGCTGGGCCCCGACGGGAAGCTGCGCAGCTTCGTCAACGTCTACGTCGACGAGGACGACGTGCGCGACAAGCAGGGCCTGCAGACCCCGCTCAAGGACGGCGACGCCGTCCTGATCGTGCCCGCGATCGCCGGCGGCTCGCCGGCCGCGGCCGCGCCGGAGCTGACGAAGGAGGAGCGCCGCCGCTACAGCCGTCACCTGCTCCTCCCCGAGGTCGGCGCGGAAGGGCAGAGGAAGCTGAAGGCCGCGTCGGTCCTCTGCATCGGCGCCGGGGGTCTCGGCTCGCCGCTGGCGCTCTATCTCGCCGCGGCCGGCGTCGGACGCATCGGCCTGGTCGACTTCGACGCGGTCGACGAGTCGAACCTCCAGCGCCAGATCCTGCACGACACGCCCTCGGTCGGGACGCCGAAGCTCGAATCCGCCAAGAAGCGGCTGGCGGCTTTGAACCCGAACGTGACCATCGAGACGTACGAGATGAAGCTGAGCTCCGCGAACGCCGTCGAGCTGTTCAAGAAGTACGATGTCATCGCCGACGGCACGGACAATTTCCCCACGAGATATCTCGTCAACGACGCCTGCGTGCTGACCGGCCACCCGAACGCCTACGGCTCGATCTTCCGCTTCGAGGGCCAGCTCTCCGTCTTCGCCGCGAAGGACGGCCCCTGCTACCGCTGTCTCTATCCCGAGCCGCCGCCGCCGGGCCTGGTCCCGTCCTGCGCCGAGGGCGGGGTCCTCGGGGTGCTGCCCGGCGTCATCGGCACGATGCAGGCGATCGAGACGCTGAAGCTGATCCTCGGCATCGGCCGCCCGCTGGCCGGGCGCCTGATGCTCTACGACGCCCTCGAGCAGTCCTGGCGGACGCTGAAGGTCCGCAAGAACCCCGATTGCCCGGTCTGCGGCAAAAATCCGACAATCAAGGCGCCGATCGATTACGAGGCCTTCTGCGGCCTCAAGGAGAAGACTCCGCCCGTGATCCCCGAGATGACCGTCGAAGAGCTGAAGGCCAAGCTGGACAAGAAGGACAAGTTCGTGCTGATCGACGTGCGCGAGGTCCACGAGTTCGAGGCCGCGCGCATCCCGGGCTCCACGCTGATCCCGCTGGGCGAGCTCGACAAGCGCCACGTCGAGATCGACCGGACCGTCCTCGTCGTCGTGCACTGCCGCAGCGGCGCGCGCTCGGCGCGCGCGGTCCAGTTCCTGCGCGGCAAGGGCTTCGACGCGGTCAACGTGGCCGGGGGCATCCTGGCCTGGGCCGAGCGCGTCGACCCGTCCCTGTCGGTCGACTGACCCCTCCGTGCCCGAACTGCCGGAGGTCGAGACGGTCCGCCGCGCGCTCGACGCGCGCCTGCGCGGCCGGACCGTCTCGGCCGTCCTCGTCCGGCGCCCGACCTTCTACCGCCGCCCCCCCGCGGCGGCCCTGCGCGCGCTGGAAGGCGCGACCCTGAGGGGCTTCTCGCGGCGCGGCAAGTACCTGATCGCCGAGCTCGAGGGGCGCCCGTCGGTCGTCTTCCACCTGGGCATGTCCGGACGCCTGACCGTCGGCGGCGAGAGTCCGCACGTGCGCTTCGAGCTGACGGTCGGCGGCGAGTCCCTGCGCTTCCACGACTCCCGGCGCTTCGGCCGCGTCGGCTGTCCCCTGCCGGCGCTGGGCCCCGAGCCCCTCGAGCCCGCCTTCGACGCCGCGTATCTCCGGAAAGTCCTGCGCGGGCGCTCCGCGCCGGTCAAGGCGCTCCTGATGGACCAGCGCCTGATCGCGGGCCTGGGCAACATCTACGCGACCGAGGCCCTGCACGCGGCCGGCGTGCGCCCGGGGCGCGCCGGCGGCTCGCTGCGCCGCGCCGAGTCCGAGCGCCTGGCCGCGGCCTGCCGCGAGGTCCTGCGCCTCGGCGTCGAGCTGGGCGGCGCGACCCTCGACGACGAGTCCTTCCTGGACCCCCTCGGCCGCCCCGGGCGCATGCAGGAGCGCGTGCGCGTCTACGGGCGGGACGCCTGCGGCGACTGCGGCGCCCCCCTCCTCGACACGCGCCGCTCGATCGGCGGGCGCGCGAGCCTGTACTGTCCGTCCTGCCAGCGCTGAGCCCGCGCCCTTGAAACGGGGCGCCCGCGGACCTACACTAGGAGAGCGCCGCTCCGCCGGCGCGACCCCGTGAAGAGCCCGCTTCTCGCCGCCGCGCTCCTGGCCTCCCTCGCCGCCGCCGCCGCCGCCGCCGCCGGCGCGGTCGAGCTCTCGATCCCCACCGGACCCGCCTACTCGGAGCTGGAAGGCCAGGTGGCCGCCTTCAACCGGCAGGACTACGAGCCGCGCGAGAGGACCTGGCGCGACCGCGGCCTGCGCGTCGACGAGCTGGTCGACAACACCTGCGAGCCCGGCGCCCCTCCGCGCATCGTCGTCATCGTCCGGCGGGACGCCGACAAGCCGCGCGTCGCCCCCGCCGCGCGCCGCGTCCTCGGCGGGGCGGCCTCCCTGCTCGATCCGAAGCTGTACAACTTCGTGACCCCGACCGAGTACCTGGAGGTCGTCGTCTCCTCGCTCAAGGAGATGAACCGGGTCTCCGGACATCACTACGCGGTCGACTACGGCGGGCTGCGCAGCCGCATCCGCGCGGACTTGCGCGGCGTCCGCGGGGCGCTGTACGTGATGCGCTGCGTGAAGAACCCCTGACGTTTCCCGCGAGTTTCCTTGACGCATCGCCGTCGAGGGTCTACCCTGGAGGGGTCAGGATCTCCCGATGCAGTCCTCGCCCCCGTCGTTGTTCCTCAGCGCCGAACGCGCCGACGCGCTGGCCGCCTGGCGCTCCTCCGAGCCGGACGTCGTCAGCCTCCATCTGCCGATCGACGCGGCCGGGCTCTACCCGGCCGTGCTGGAGCGCCTGATCCGCGAGGCGCCGGACTCCGACCCCCTGCTCAAGCCCCTCGGGCGGGACCTCGAGCGCGTCGCCGCCTTCGTGCGCGGCGGCTTCGCGCCGTCGGCGGGGCGGCGCGGCCTGTGCGTCTACTCCTGCGCGAAGCACGGCGTGTTCGACGCCTTCGCGGTCCCCGAGCCGTTCAATCCCTCGCTGGCCGCCGCCGAGCGCCCGATCCTGGGACCGCTCGCGTCCCTGCGCCGCCCGTACCGGCGCTTCCTGGCCCTGCTCTGCGACGGGGAGCGCGCGCGGTTCCTCGAGGTCTACCTCGGCGAGTGGCGGGAGCTCGAGTCCTCGCGCGGCGACTACGCGGCCGGAGGCCTGGCCGCGCTGGCCGCCCGCGCCGAGGCCCTGCGCGCCGCCCGCCGCGCGGACCTCTTCGTGCTCGGCGCGGGCCCCGAGCTCGTCGGGGCGCTCGAGCCGCTCCTCTCCCCGCTCCTGCGCGAGGGGCTGATCGTCGAGCCCTTGCTCGGCCCCGAGCGCCCCGCCGCCGCGGTCTGCGAGCGCGTCGCCCACAACGAGCGCGAGGCGCGTCTGGTGCGCGAGAGCGTGCTGGTCCAGGGCTTCCTCGACGGCCTCGAGGCGGGCTCCGCCGTCGCCGGCCTCGAGGCCGTCGTCGAGGCCCTGCAGGGCGGACGCGCGCGGCTCCTGCTCGTGCGCGACGCCTGGGCCAAGATGGGGCGCTGCTGCCCCGGCTGCGGGCGCCTGTCGGTCGACCACCGCTCGTGCCCGTTCTGCTTCCGCGCGACGGAGCTCGTGCTGGACCTCGTCGCCGAACTCTGCGACCGCGCGGCCGCCGCCGGCGTCGAGGTCTTCCGCATCGGCGACAACCCCCGCTTCGACGCGGCCGGCCGGATCGGCGCCCGGCTCGCGGAGCGGGCGCCGGCGCGGCGCGAGGTCCCGGTCTCGCGCGCCCTGCGCGGACTCTTCGCGACGAAGGATCCGCGCTCGCCGGCGGCGCGCCCGCGCTTCGCCTAGCCGGGCGCCGGGCCGAAGTAGGACAGGCCCGCGAACTCGGCGACGCGGGAGGCGATCTCCGCGCCGCCGCTCCCGGTCCAGTAGATCTCGAGGTCGCTGCCGTCCGGCCGCCGCAGGCAGACGATCTCGCTGCGCGAGGTCAGGCCCTTGAGCAGTCGCCGCCGCTCGCGGCGCACGAGCACGACCGCCGCGAACTCGGCCAGGTCCCAGCTGCGGTTGCCGCCGACCGCGCGCCCCCCGACGCCCAGGTAGCGCGCGACCATCCGGTGGTCGAGGTCGACCACGACGCGCGAGCGCCCGCGCAGGAAGAACCAGCCCGCGGCGGCGAACGCGCCCGCGCCGACCATGCGCAGGGCCGGGGCCAAGTAGCCGCGCCCCATCGGCAGGACCCACTCGGCGATCAGCGCGCCCAGGGACAGCATGGCCTCGACGCCGCCGACGCCGACCAGCAGGGCCCCCGCCAAGGACGACGGGCGGTCGGGCTCCTGGCGGATCTCGAGGCGGGAACGGGTGGTCTTGATCATCTCGGCGGGGACCTCCCGCGCTCAGTGTAGCCCCGCGGCCGTCGGGAGTCAAGACCGGGGAGGGCCAAAGACCGGCGGGAAGCTCCCCGAAAGGCCCAGGAGCGCGGCTCCGCCGCGCGGCATAATACGCGCATGAGGACGCCCTCGCCCCGCCGGCTCCTGCCCGGCCTGGCTCTGCTCGCCGCGGCCCTGCCGGCCGCGGCCGCGAGCCCGTCCGCCCGCATCTCCGCCCTTCTGGACGCCTCCGGAGGGATGCTCGGCGTCCCCCTCCCCGCCCTGCCCGCCGCGCCGGCCG
>JAGWRY010000056.1 GCA_028869495.1 Elusimicrobiota bacterium
CCGCCGCGCAGGCCCCGTCCGCCGCCGCCGCGTCGAGCGCGCCCGCGTCCGCCGCCCTGCCGCCCGAAGTCCCGTCCCTGATCTTCTCGCCGCCGAGCGCGCCCCCGCTGACCGAGCGGATGCGGCGCGACATGGAGCGTCGCGACCTCAAGGAGCTGCGCGCCGCCGGAGGCGCGACGGCCGGCGCCGGCTTCGGACTGCTCGGCTACGCCGTCTTCGCCGAGATCGCCGGCCCGATCGGCCTGGCCGCCGGGCTGATCTTCTTCGGCGGCATGACCTTCTATCTGGCCCACCGCCAGCTCAAGGGGGAGGCCGGTCCGGACGACCTGAAGCTCGTCGCGCCCCGGCCCCCCGACGACCAGACCCCCGACAAAAGGAGAACCCCATGACCGACGTCCGCGGCTACGCCGCCCCGAAGCCGAACGCCCCGCTCGAGCCGTTCGCCGTCCCGCGCCGGGAGCCCGGCGACAAGGACGTCTGGATCGACGTCGCCTACTGCGGCATCTGCCACTCGGACCTGCATCAGGTCCGCGACGAGTGGAGCCCCGGGGCCTTCCCGATGGTGCCCGGCCACGAGATCGTCGGCCGCGTCGCGCGCGTCGGCCGCAAGGTGCGCAAGTTCAAGCCCGGCGACCTGGCCGGCGTCGGCTGCCTCGTCGACTCCTGCCGGACCTGCGCGAACTGCCGGCGCGGGCTCGAGCAGCACTGCCTCGGGGGGCCCGTGTTCACGTACAACGGCGTCGAGCGCGACGGCCGGACCCCGACCTACGGCGGCTACTCGAAGGCGATCGTCGTCGACGAGGCCTTCGCGCTGAAGGTCGCGCCCGGTCAGCCGCTCGAGCGCGTCGCGCCGCTTCTGTGCGCGGGCATCACGACCTACTCGCCGCTGAAGCGCTTCGGCGCGCGCAAGGGCACGCGCGTCGGCGTGCTCGGGCTGGGCGGACTCGGACACATGGCGGTCAAGCTCGCCGCGGCGATGGGCGCCGAGGTGACGGTCCTCAGCGGCACCGCGGCCAAGAAGGCCGACGCGAAGCGCCTCGGCGCGAAAGGCTTCGTGCTGACCTCCGACCCGGCCGCCGCGTCCGCGGCCGCCGGGAGCCTGGACCTGATCGTCGACACGGTCTCCGGGGAGCACGACGTCAACGCCGCGCTCGGCTGGCTCGCGACGGAGGGGACGCTGGTCATGGTCGGCGCCTCGCCGAAGCCCCACGCGGTCGGCTCGTTCCCGCTGATCGGCGGGCGCCGCGCGCTCGCGGGGTCCCTGATCGGCGGCATCGCCGAGACGCAGGAGATGCTCGACTTCTGCGCGAAGAAGAAGGTCTGGGCCGACGTCGAGACGATCGCGATGAAGGACGTCAACGGCGCCTACGCGCGCCTCGCGCGCGGCGACGTGCGCTACCGCTTCTCGATCGACCTGGGCACGCTGTGAGCGGGAATGATAGGATGGCCGACATGGAACAGAACCCGCCGCCGCTGCAGATCGAGATCGACGAGAGCGTCGCGCGGGGGGTCTACACGAACCTGGCCTTGCTGACGCACAGCGAGACCGAGTTCCTGATCGACTTCCTGTTCCTCCAGCCGAACGTCCCGAAGACGAAGGTGCTGACGCGGATCGTGACCTCGCCGGTCCACGCGAAGCGCTTCCTGGCGGCCCTGCAGGACAACGTCGCCAAGTACGAGGCGCGCTTCGGGACGATCCAGGCCGGCGACGTCCCGCCGCCCGCCCGGCCGGGGGTCTACCAATAGCCCGGCGGCCCCCGCGCGCGGCCCTGATCTGCGTCGGCAGCGAACTGCTCGCCGGGCAGGTCAACACGCACCAGGCCTGGCTGTCGGTCCGCCTGCGCGCGGCCGGCTTCGACGTGGTCGGCGAGCGCTCGATCCCGGACGACGTCGCGCTGATCCGCGACGCGATGCGCCGCTCGCTGTCGCAGGCCGACGCGGTGCTCGTCACCGGCGGGCTGGGGCCCACGTTCGACGACCTGACGCGCGAGGCCGCCGCCGAGGCGCTCGGACGGGCGCTGGTCTTCCAGCCGGCGCTGTGGGAGCGCATCCGCCGGCGCTTCGCGCGCTACCACGCGCGCATCCCGGAGGAGAACAAGCGCCAGGCGCTGGCCGTCGCCGGAGCCCTCGTGCTCGACAACGGCGCCGGCTCGGCGCCCGGACAGCTGATCGGCGCGCGGGGAGGCAGGACGCTCGTCCTGATGCCCGGTCCGTCGGGCGAGCTCTACCCGATGTTCGAGCGCCAGGTCCTGCCGCGCCTGGTCCGCGCGCACGCGCGCGGCGTCCGCCCGGCGAGCGTCTCGGTGCGCCTCTCCGGCGTGCCCGAGTCGGTCGCCGACGAGCGTCTCGACGCGGTGCGGCGCCGCTGGCCGCGCGCGCGCTTCACGATCCTGGCCTCCGACGGCGAGGTCTCGTTCCACGCGACGAGCGTCGAGCGCTCGCCCGCCGCCGCGCGCAAGGTCCGCGCGCGCCTGCGCCGCGAGATCCTGGACGCGGTCGGCGAGTTCGTCCACGCCGAGGGCGACGAGACCCTGCAGGGCGCGCTCGGCCGACGCCTGAAGGCGCGCGGGCTGACGCTCGCGGTCGCCGAGTCCTGCACCGGCGGGATGATCGGCGCGCGCCTGACCGCGACGCCGGGCTCGTCGGACTACTTCGCCGGCGGCGTGATCGCCTACGCGAACTCGGTCAAGGTCCGCGCGCTCGGCGTGCCGCGCGCGCTCCTCGCCCGCCGCGGGGCCGTCTCGGCCGAATGCGCGGCCG
>JAGWRY010000057.1 GCA_028869495.1 Elusimicrobiota bacterium
GCGCGCGCCGGCCGCGCGCGCCGAGGGGGGGTGGGACTGGGGGGCGCTCGCGGCCCTCGGGCGCGACCGACGCTTCGTCGTCCTCTGCGGCTGGACGGCGGCGATCGCCTGCGTGATGGGCCAGCTGGTCGTGCCGCTCTCCGCGCACGCGTCGGCGCATTCGGGCCTGGACGACGCGCAGATCGGCCTTCTCTTCACGGTCAACGGCGCCCTCGTCGTCCTGCTCCAGCACTGGGCGACGGGGCTGGCGTCGCGCGCGCGCCTGACCGCGGTCGCCGCCGCGGGCTGCCTGCTCTACGCGGCCGGCTACTCGTGGGTCGGTTTCGCGCGCGGCTGGGGCGGGCTGGCGCTCGGCGTCGCGGTCGTGACCCTCGGCGAGATCGCGGTCTCGCCGGCCCTGCCGGCGCTGACCGCGAATCTGGCGCCTGCGGGCGAGCAAGGGCGCTATCTCGGGATGTTCGGGCTGTCGTGGACGCTGGGCAACGCCCTCGGCCCCGTCCTCGGCGGCTACGGACTGCAGTGGGCCGGCTCGCGCTGGATCGCCGCGCCGTGGCTGGCGGTCGGCCTGCTGGCGACGGCGTCGGCGTGGGGGTTCTCGAGGCTCGGGCGGGACTTGAGCCTCGCGGAAGAGGGACTCGAACCGATACTGGAGGCCGCATGATCGAACGCTACACGCGCCCCGCGATGGGGAAGATCTGGTCCGACGAGCACCGCCTGCGCGAGATGCTGAGGGTCGAGGAGGAACTGCTGAAGGCGATCGCCCCGGAGAAGGGCATCCCGGAGGCCGAGCTCAAGGCCCTGCGGCGCCTGATGGACAAGTCGATGCTCGACGCCGCGCGGCGCCGGGAGTCCTCCGCCGGCCACGAGGTGATCGGCATGCTCGCGGCCGTGGCGGGGGAGCTTAAAAAAGAGGCCCCGAAGGTGGACCGCTACCTGCATTACGGGCTGACCTCCTCCGACGTCCTCGACACCGCGACCGCGCTGCAGCTGCGCGACGCCGCGGGCCTGCTGATCGAGGGCTGGGAGAACGTCGCCGGCCGCCTGAAGACGCTGGCCCGCAAGCACGAGCGCACCTGGATGGTCGGGCGCACGCACGGCGTCCACGCCGAGCCGATCACGTTCGGGATCAAGGCCGCCGGCTGGCACTCGGAGGCCGAGCGCAACCTGCGGCGCCTGCGCCGGGCGGTTGAGCTGATCTCCTACGGCAAGATCTCCGGCGCCGTCGGCGCGTTCTCCCAGCTGCCGCCCGAGATCGAGGCGCGCGTCCTCGACGCCCTGGGCCTGCGCCCCGAGCCCGTCTCGACCCAGGTCCTCCCGCGCGACCGCCACGCCGACTACTTCCACGCGCTGGTGCTCTCCGCCTGCGCGGTCGAGCGCGTCGCCCTCGAGATCCGCCACCTGCAGAAGACCGAGATCCTCGAGGTCGAGGAGCCGTTCAGCGAGGGGCAGAAGGGCTCGTCGGCGATGCCGCACAAGCGCAACCCGGTCCTCTGCGAGAACCTGTGCGGCCTGGCGCGCCTGATCCGCGCGCACGAGAGCGCGGTGACCGAGAACTGCGCGCTCTGGCACGAGCGCGACATCTCGCATTCGTCCAACGAGCGCGTGATCTTCCCGGACGCCCACATCGCCCTCGACTTCATGCTCCACCGCCTGTCCCAGGTGCTCGACGGCCTGCAGGTCTACCCGGAGAGGATGAAGAAGAACCTGGAGAGCTCGTCGGGCCTGGTCTTCTCGCAGAAGGTGCTCCTGAAGCTGATCGACGCCGGCCTCGGCCGCCTGGAGGCCTACGACCTGGTCCAGCGCAACGCGATGAAGACGTGGAAGGGCGCGGGCCCCCTGCGCCAGACCCTCGGCGCCGACCCGGACGTCACGAAGCGCCTGAGCGCCAAGGAGCTCGACGCCTGCTTCTCGCTCGAGCCCTACGGCGCGTCGGCCCGGGAGATCCTCAAGCGCGGCGGGTGCCTTTAGGGGCGCCGGGCGCGCGCGCGTCGAAACCGCTACAATAGACGCGCATGCGCCCGTCTCCGGCCGTCCTGCTGACCGACTTCGGACTGCGCGATCCCTTTGTCGGGATCGTCAAGGGCGTGATCCTCGCGCACGCGCCGAAGGCGCCGCTCGTGGACCTGGGCCACGAGCTGGCGCCGCAGGACCTCGACGGGGCGGCGCTGGCCCTGCGCGCGGCGGTCCCGTACTTCCCGAACGGCTCGCTCTTCGTCGTCGTCGTGGACCCGGGCGTCGGCTCGTCGCGGCGCATCCTGTGGACGCGCTCCCGGCGCCATCAGTTCCTGGTCCCCGACAACGGGGTGCTGTCCTGGCTGCCCGAGGACGAAGCGCCCGTCGTCTGGCGCGACGCGCGCAACCCGGCGTGGTTCCTGCCGCCGGTCGGGGCGACCTTCCACGGGCGCGACCGCTTCGCGCCGCTGGCGGCGGCGCTCCTGAACGGCGTCTCGCCGGCGACGCTGGGCCCGCGCGTCCACGACCCGGTCCGCCGCCCGTGGCCGGAGCCGCGCGCCGCGGGCGGGGGGCTGTCCGGCGTGATCCTCTCTTTCGACCGCTTCGGCAACGCGGTCACCAACGTCCCGTCGCGCGCGGTCCCCGCGGGCGCGCGCCTCGTCCACAAGGGCCGCGACCTGGGACCGCTGCGTTCCTACTATTCCGAGGTCCCGCGCGGCCGCGCGCTCGCCGTCGCCGGCTCCTCGGGACTCGTCGAGCTTTCGACGCGCGAGGGCGACTTCCGCGCCCGGACCCGCGCGCGTCCAGGAGACCCCGTCCATGTCCGACGCCGCCGCTGAAGCCGCGAAGCCGCTCGCCCGCGTGATCCTGCACCCGACGCAGGAGAAGCGCCTGCTGGCCGGCCACGACTGGGTCTTCTCCAACGAGATCCGCGAGGTGCTGGCCGACGGGGAGCCGCAGCCCGGCGACCTCGCCCTCGTCGTCACCGCCAGCGGCCAGGAGCTCGGCCTCGCCTTCTACCACCCGAACAGCCTGATCGCGGCGCGCATGCTGACCCGCAGCCCGAAGGAGACGATCGACGTCGGCTTCTTCGTGCGCCGCCTGAGCGCCGCGCTCGCCTACCGCGAGAAGGTCTGCCCGGGCGAGAACGCCTACCGCCTCTGCTTCGGCGAGTCGGACGGCCTGCCCGGCCTCGTCGTCGACCGCTACGGCTCGGTCGTCGTCCTGCAGGTGCTCTCGGCCGGCATCGAGCGGCGCCTCGACCTGGTCGCGGCGGCGCTCGACGAGCTGATCAAGCCCAAGGGGATCTATCTCAAGAACGACCACCGCACGCGCCAGCTCGAGGGCCTGCCCCTCGAGTCCCGCCTGCTGTCGGGGGCCGTCCCCGAGCGCGTGCCGATCGTCGAGGGCGGCCTGCGCTTCCTGGCCCCGATCGGCGAGGGGCAGAAGACCGGCCACTACTTCGACCAGCGCGACAACCGCGCCTTCCTGCGCCCGCACTTCGCCGGGCGCTCGGTGCTGGACCTGTACTGCTACACCGGCGGCTTCGCGATCGCGGCGGCCAAGTCCGGCGCGAAGTCGGTGCTGGCCCTCGACAGCTCGGCGCCGGCGCTGGCGCTGGCGCGCGAGAACGCGAAGCTCAACGGCGCCGAGGGCACGGTCTCCTTCGACGAGGGCGACGCCGAGAAGGTGCTGGAGTCCTTCGCGACGCTGTCCCAGCCCTTCAAGCCCGACTTCATCGTCCTCGACCCGCCGAGCCTGGTGCCCGCCAAGAAGCACCTGCCCAAGGCCCTGCGTCTCTATTCGAAGCTGAACTCCCTGGCCCTGCGCGCCCTGCCGCGCGGGGGGATGCTGGCGACCGCCACCTGCTCGCACCACGTCTCGCGCGAGGACTTCGTCGCGATGCTGCGCGCCGCGCAGTCGCGCGCCCAGCGCGACGTGCGTCTGGTCGCCCTGCGCGGGCAGTCGGCCGACCACCCGATCCTGCTCGCGATGCCCGAGACCGAGTACCTGCACTTCGCCCTGCTCGAAATCTTGTAGACCGAGGACGTTCCATGGAAGAGGACCGCTCCGCGAAGTTCTCCCCGTCCAAGCTCGACGTCTACAAGAACTGCCCGAAGCGCTACCAGTACCGCTACGTCGACCGGATCGCGCGGACGCGCAAGACCCCGGAGACGGTCCTCGGCGTCGCCGTCCACGCGGCCTTCGAGGAGCTCTACGAGCTGGTCCGCGGCGGACGCGCTCCTGCCGCGAACGAGGTCCGCGCGACGTTCGAGAAGGCCTTCGACGAGGGCTGGGACGAGTCGGTCAAGATCACGGACTCCCGCTTCCGGAAGGACGACTGGAAGAAGGTCGGCTTCGACTGCGTGGAGACCTACTGCAAGCTTCACGCCCCGTTCACGGAGGACAAGACGCTCGCGGTCGAGAAGCGCGTCGGATTCCCGATCGAGGTCGAGGGGAACGAATACCGCATCGAGGGATTCATCGACCGCCTCTCGATCGCGCCCGACGGCGCGATCGTCATCCACGACTACAAGACCGCGAAGTCGCTGCCCGACCAGGCGCACGCGGACGCCGACTGGCAGCTGGCGCTCTACGAGCTGGCCGTGCGGCGCGACTGGCCGGACGTCCGGGACGTGCGCCTCCAGTGGCACTACGTGCGCCACGGGGCGGCGCTGACCTCGGTCCGCGACGAGGCCGCGCGCGAGCGCCTGCGCGCGGACGCCGCCGCGCTGATCGCGCGGATCAAGGCCGACCACGACTTCAAGACGAAGCGCGGGCCGTTATGCGACTGGTGCGAGTACCGCGACCTCTGCCCCGAGTTCGCCGACTCGATCCGCGTCGCGGCCCTGCCGCCGGCCGAGCGCGGCCGCGACGCCGGGGTGCGCCTCGTCGACGCGCTCGCGGCGCTGGAGGCCAAGCGCCGCCGCCTGCGCGACGAGCTGAAGGGCCTCGACGAGGAGAAGAAGGCGCTCGACGGGCGGATCGCGGACTTCTCCCGGGAGGCGGGGGTCGCGGTCGTCGCCGGGACCGACGCGGAGGCCGCGGTCTCCTTTAAAGAGGAAGTCCATCTGCCGGCCAAGACGCACGAGCCGGAGCGGCACGCGGCGCTGGAGAAGGAGGCGCGGTCCTCGCCGGTCTGGGAGGACGTCGCGCGCCTCGACGCGCACGCGCTGGCGGACGGGGTCCGCGCCCGGCGCTGGGCCGGGGAGGCCCTCGCCGCGGCCGAGGCGCTGCTGGAGCGCTACGGGCGCCGCGAGACCTCCGTCGCCGTGCGCCTGCGCCGGCGCCGCGACGACGACGAGGAGTAGCGTCCGCCGTTCAGTCGAAGTCGGACTTGTCCCGCCCGATCCCGAGCTGGGCGGCGAGGCTCGACCAATCGGACTTCAGCCGGTCGGCCTGAGCTTCCAGCTCGTGCCAGCCGCGGTCGAACTCCAGGGGCTTGTCGTCTTTCGACTTGCGGCCGGCTCGCGGCCGCGCTGATTTCGAAGCGAGTTTTTTCATGGCGCCCTCTGTCCGGAGTATAGCCCCCGGCGCGCGATTCGTCAACCGGTTCTCGCGGGCGCGGGACAAAAGTCCTATGATCTAGGCCTTAGGACCTACTCGTCTCTAGGCCTTGGGCCCCAGGCGGGATATGGGCCCTGCGGCCATAATGGACCTAAGACTTTCGGCCCCGCTCCCTCTCCGGGCCGACTCAAGGAGAAACGAGATGAGATTCGCCCTCAAGCTGATGATCGCGGCCCTGATCGCCGCGCCCGCCTTCGGGAACCCGCTCCCGGCCGCGGCGTCGGGCACGCAGCGCTGGATCGTGACGTTCAAGCCGACCGTCAAGGACGCGGGCCGCCAGCAGGCCCTGTCCGCGCTCGGCGTGACCGCGCAGACGGTGATCGCCTCGCAGGGCAACACCGACACGGGCTTCTCCGCCGCGATCGTGGACCTGCCGGCCGGGCAGACCCTGACCAAGCCGCAGGCCGCCCAGCTCGCGGGCTCGCCGCTGGCCAACATCGCCTCGATCGAGCCGGACCAGCGCGTGAAGTGGATCCAGCAGGCGGACCTCTCCTTCCAGGCGACGCCGTTCAACGCGGCGGCCTTCGCGGGCCTGAAGTTCCCGCGCGCCGGCTCGATGTCCGCCGACATGCTGAAGTACGGCGCCGCCTTCGCCCGCCCGGAGATCACCTGGGGCGTCAACCGCGTCCACGCGCCGGCGGCCTGGGACACGACGCAGGGCCAGGGCGTGAAGGTGGCGGTCATCGACACCGGCATCGACCTGCACCAGCAGGACCTCTACGGCGAGGTCGACGGCGGCTACTCGGCGATCACGAAGACCGAGAACCCGGCCGACTATCAGGACGACAACGGCCACGGCACGCACGTCTCCGGCATCATCGCGGCCCATCGCGACAACGAGGGCGTCGTCGGCGTCGCGCCGAAGGCGCGGCTCTACGCGGTCAAGGTCCTGGGCGCCGACGGCTCCGGCAACCTCTCGGACGTCATCGACGGCATCATCTGGGCGACGAACCACGGCATGCAGGTCGCCAACATGTCGCTCGGCGCGCCGATCGACAGCCCGGCGATGCACGAGGCGATCCAGTACGCGGCCGGCATGGGCATGGTCGTCGTCGCGGCGGCGGGCAACTCGGGCGGCGCGGTCGGCTTCCCGGGCGCCTACCCGGAGGTCGTCACGGTCGCCGCGTCCGACTCGCAGGACCGCGTCGCCCCGTTCTCCAGCCGCGGCCCGGCGGTGGACTTCATCGCCCCGGGGGTGGACATCGTCAGCGACCGCCTCGGCGGCGGCGTGGTCTCCTACTCGGGCACCTCGATGGCGACCCCGATGGTGACCGGCCTGGCGGCGCTGTCGATCTCGCAGGGCTGGTCGGGCCTCGGCGGCCCGGACGGCGTGATGGCCCAGCTCGTGCGCGCCGCGACGCCCCTGCCGGGGCTGACGACGGACGAGCAGGGCCACGGGATGATCGACGCCTACAAGCTCGTCCACTAGACAAGACTTCGTTCAGCAGCGGGCCCCGGCCGGTCTCTCCTCCGGCCGGGGCCCTTCTTTTCCCTGGACGCGGGCCGCGCGGAGCGCGGTCGCCTTCCGGCTCTAGGTCAGGGTTTCGCGCCGACGAGCTTCACGTCGAAGGGCCCGTTGAACGAGGCCAGGAAGCGCGCGCCGCCCAGTCCGAAGAAGCCGCCCTTGATCGTCATCGCGAACGGCGTGCCGGCCGGGATCACCGCGTAGTCGCCGGGCGAGAGGGTCTCGCGGCGCGCGCCGAAGCCGAGGATCACCTTCCCTTTCAGGACGAGGATCGTCTCGTCGGCGGAGTGCTCGTGCTGAGGCAGGACGTAGCCGGAGGGCATGCGCACCAGCGTCTCGACGCCGTGCGTGCGCGGGTCCTCGTAGATCAGGTGGTACTCGGCGCCCGGCGGCAGGTCGCCGGAGGCGTGCCAGTCGAGCGTCCCGGCGCGCGCGACGGTCGGCGCGGCGGGCGCGGCGGCCTGGGCGCGGGCCGGAAGCGGGGCGGCGGCGAGGGCGGCGGCCAGGGCGAGGCACAGCGGGACGGCGGCGAGGGTTCGGCTCATGGGGGTTTTCTCCGTGCGGGCGTCGGGGATTCTACCAGACATGGGGGATCAGGCGCTTGGTGCGCGCGCGGTAGGCGCGGTAGGGCTCGCCGATCGCCTCGACGAGGGCCGCCTCCTCGACGCGGATCCGGTATAAAAAGGAGGGGACCTTGCCGGCCAGGATCAGCAGCGGGCAGGGCCAGGCGCCGAGCGCGAGGCCGACGCCGGCCCCGGCGGCCAGCGCGCCGGTGTAGGACGGGTGGCGGATCAGGCGGTACGGTCCGGCCTCGACGACGGGCTGGTCGGCCGAGACGCGCACGTCGCGCGTGAAGTAGCGCCCGAGCAGGCGCACCGCCCAGAGGCGGAACCCCATCCCGCCGACGGTCAGCGCGACGGCGGCCCAGGACGCCCAGGCGCCGAGAAAATAGCCGGGGTGCGCGGCGCGCCAGGTCGGGTGCGCCGCGGCGTAGGCGGCGAACAGGAAGGCGAGCCAGTAGCCGGAGCCGGTCAGCAGGGCGATCACCCAGAGCGAGCCGCGGTCGCGGCGCCGGCTCTCGGGGCGCTTGCCTCCGCGGGCGATCAGCTCGCCCAGCAGGATCACGCCGATCAGGACGTAGGCGAGAAGGAAGGGCCTCACGGAAAAACGGTGGCGAGGGACAGGATCGAACTGTCGACACCCGGTTTTTCAGACTGGACTACATTTGGCGCGAGCCGGCAGAAGAAACGTTTGTTTCTTCGTCGCTTTTCGGACCGCCACAACCCGAAAAACGGACCCTCGCGGCAATTTTTTGTCGAGATGTGTGTCGAGATGGGCCCATTTTCGGCCTCCCGACTCGCGTCTCGAACGGCTGTCAAAGATGGTGGCGAGGGACAGGATCGAACTGTCGACACCCGGTTTTTCAGCGTTTTGTTACCGCCCCACGCGGGACAGGGTCGAGCGTCCGACCTCTTCACGTTACCGTGAAGACCAGACTATATCTTCCGCTTCGAGAGCGGTCAGGCGTGTAGTCGTTACGGGTTCCCGGCGGTTCACTTCTCCGCCGGGCCTTCCCTCGGTATTGTCCTCCCGGCTTGCGCCGAGGTGGGACTTCCACCGATATAGCCTGATGCAATCCCTCCCGTCGCCGGAAGGGGGGGCCGTTGTGTTGACCGGTGCTCTACCACTGAGCTACCTCGCCACGGACTTGGTAGAACCCCGAGATTATGACAGATTCCCGGATTTCCCGCAACTTCGGGCTGCTGGATGGAGCGGGTTGGAACAAGATCGAGGGGTACGACGTAATTACTCATGGCCGAACAGAGGCTGTCCGTGGCTCAGTGGGACTGGCGCCCGCTCGCGCGGTTTGCATTCTGGACGGCGGCAACGCTCACCTGGGCCGTCAATGCCCGCGTTCTCACTGCGGCGGGCGCGGCCTACGCCCTGCATCAGGCCATCCTCATGGAACTCCTGACTTTCGGCGTTTCCACCTACCTAGTGGCCTGCGTCCTGATGGATGGGCTCCAACTCGCCCTGACCTTGGACGAAGCCGCGTTCGCCCTGGCGGAACGCCTCGTCTCTTTGTGGACGCGACGGCTGTCCTTCGCGGGCGCGTTCTTCGCCGCCCTGGCCGTCGAGAGCGCGCTCGTCCTCGGCGCGCTCATCCTCTGCCGGGAGACGCACGCCGGCGCACGACTCGCGCGGCTGGCCGGGGAGGTCCTGCGATGATGACGAGCCTGAGGGTCGTGCGGACGGGACTGAGGTCCCGCCGCCTCATCCGTACGGCGGAGGACGCTTGTCGCGTCCTTCAGCCGCTCGCGCACGGCCTCGACCGGGAGCACTTCTGGCGTCTCGACCTCGACGCCCGCGACCGCCTCATCGCCTGCGAGCTCGTCTCAATCGGCAGTCTCGACACCTCGATCGCTCACCCGCGCGAGGTGTTCAAGGGCGCGCTCCTCAACAACGCCTGCAGCGTCGTCGTCGCGCACAACCATCCCTCGCAGGACCCGCGGCCGAGCCGCGCGGACCGCCAGGTGACGATGCAGCTCCTGCTGGCCGGGCATCTGCTCCAGGTCGACCTCGCCGACCACATCATCCTGACCGACCGGGAGCACTATAGCTTCAAGGAGTCCGGGTGTCTCGCGCGGCGTGGCTTGTAAAAGAGGCGCCCCGGCACCGAGCGGGCCGGGGCGCCTGTCGAAGGGCGCCGCTCCTGGGGGAAAGCGTCCTTCGCGTCCAGTATAGGGCGCCCGCTTTGTTCGCGCAAGACCCAGGGGAATGCCAAGGACCGGACTACATCCATCCACGAAGACGGCAGATCGTGCAGAAGAGAATCCAAATTACGACGCTCCTCAGAAGCCCGAAGAAGGCATGGCGTGCAGAATCTTCGTCGCCATAGAAGCCTTCGAGAAGAAGTTCGATCCCATCATTCGTCACGGCGATTGTACTCGATACGACCGCCGATGGGAGGACACTGAAATTCCGCACGATCGAAGCCTCCATAACGCTTTTCAAGATATTTCGGATAAAACAGAAAAGTCCATTTTGGTGTTTCATCATACCCCCATACCATTTGGCACGTCGACCAAGCGTATACCTGAAGCGGCTACGCCGCAAGTGGGGAATTCTCGAATTTCTCGATAATCCTCGATGGCGGATGCCGCCGCGCCCGTGGACGGCGTGGACAACCCTGATGGGTTGACCCACTCCGCCCACCGCCGCTTGGATTTCTCGGCCCTGCGGGCGCGGGTCGGTCCGCGGCGCTCCACCCACGCGTAAGGCTGCGGGGTCCCGAGAACTTCACCGCATCCGCCGTTGGGCGGCGGGATCCTTTCCTGGCTTTGTCCACGCCTTCCCGTCCGTTCCTGCCGTCTCTCCGGACTTTTTCATTTCGCCCCTCGCTCTCGGGACTCCAGGAGCGAAGGGCTCCGCCTGCGGCATAAACGGTCACCCCCGCCGGTCCCGCGGGAAGCCGGCCCAGCCCCCGCCGTAGCCCCAACTTCCCGCGGGTCCAGGGTGGGGCCCCACCATTTATTCCTCGTCGTTCGCCCTTCCTCGGGTCCCTCGCCCTCCGGATGCGCGGAGGTGCGACATGAAAAAGACCTGCAAGACGTTCGGATCGGACGGGAAGGGAGACGGACAGGCTTCGAAGCGCGACGTCATCGGCGAGGCGCTCAAGCTCTACCTGTCGGGGCAGAACACGGAGGCGTTCGGCTTCGCCTACAGCCTGTGCCGGGACGAGGGCGAGGCTCGGGAACTGGTCCAGGAGGCCTGCTACCGGATGCTTCGAGAGAGCGAGCGCTATGACCGTTCGCGGCCGGTGAAGAGCTGGCTGTTCACCATCCTGCGCAACGTGTTCACGGACACGCGGCGGCGGGCGTCGCGGCGGCACGGGCTCTCGCTGGACTTGCTGTCGGATGACGGGGAGTCCCTCTTGGTCGAGGTCATCGCCGGGCCGGAGGAGGCTCCTCCGGACCGCCTGGAGCGCGAGGAGACTTCCGCGCGGCTGAAATCGGCCATGCGGCGGCTCAAGGCCGACGACCGGAGGCTCCTGACGCTCTGCGACATCGAGGGCCTGAGCTACGAGGATGCGGCCAAGCTCTTGGATGTCCCGATGGGAACGGTGCGGTCGCGGTTGTCCCGGGCGCGGGCGAAGCTCCGGCGGCTCGCGGTGGCGTTCGAACTGCGGTAATCCAAGGGGGAATGACATGGAGAACATCGAGGCGTTCGAGGTCGTCCACAGCTATACGCGGGCGCAGGCCATCGAGGACGGGGTCCTGGTGGACCTGAGCCAGCTGGCGCGAGAGGCGGGCTTCCGCTGGCCGGTGGCGGTTACGCAAGGCGTCTGGGCGGTCGTGACGCCCGCTCCCGCGCTGAAACGGGAAGGACAGAGCTGTCTCGGCCGGGCGTGGGACCTGCTCAACGTCCTGCGGGTCGAGCTTCGCTCGGCCAACGGCGGGCGCGAGGTCGCCTTCGCGCCCTACTTCCTCGCGGAGCCCGGCAGGGCCCCGCGTTCGGTCGCCATGCGGGCCGTCAGCGGTCCGGGCGACGCGGGGGAGTCCGTCATTACGGTGATGCTCCCAGGAGAAGACTGAGGAGCCGGCAGGCCGTCCGCCGAAAGGCGGGCGGCCGTGCCGGCGGGTCGGTCCGCAGACGCTCCACCTCGGGCGCAGCCCGAGGTCCTGTCAAACGTAAATAAAGCAGGAACGATCCTCGCCATCCTAGCGCGCCTTCGCGACCTCCGTGCGGCGGCCCTTTCTGTCCAGCGCCTCAAGGCGCCAGAGCGCCTCGCGCCTTCCGAGCTCGCGCACGGCCACGAGCGCCGCGCGCGCCGCGGCGCGCGGCTTGGAGCGTCCGCCCTCCCAGGCGAGCACCGCGCCGGCGCTGACGCCGAGGAGCCTGGCGAAGGCCCCTTGCGAGAGGCCCAGGCGCTTGCGACGGGCCCGAATGAAGCGCGGGCTCAGGCGCGCGCCTTCCAGCGCGCCCTGGCCGGCGGACGGCGGCGCGGCCAGCCGTCCCCGCAGGTCCGCGATCAGCTTCGCGTTGTCGCGCCGGAGCCCGGCCACTTGGCGGTTGAGCTCCGCGATCTGGTGCTTCATGCGCACCACGTCCTTCTTGAGACGGCGGTCGGCCTGCCGCGAGACGCGGCCCGCCAGACGCTGAATCTCTTCTCGCAGAACGGCGCCGATGTCGGACATGTCCACCTCCCGAGGCATCGAGTCTATCAATCGCGCCGCGGGGGAGGAAACCGATTTCGGGAGTCTGTCCGCGCCGAGGCACGGGCGGCGGACGCCGCCAGCAGTTCCGCCGCCTTCTCGGTGAACTCGGCCAACCGGAACGGCTTGGCGAGCCAGGCGTCGGGCGGCGGATCGAGGCGTTGGAGTTCCTCGTTGGGAGCTCCCGTCATCAGGAGCACGGCGATGCCTCTGGTCCGGGGATCGGCGCGCAGTTCCCGGCAGACGCCGCAGCCGCACAGGCCGGGCATGCTCTCGTCGAGCGCGGCCAAGTCGGGAGGGGACTCGAGCGCCGCGCGCAGCGCCTGCGTCCCGTCGGGAGATTCCCGCACCGTCCAGCCGCGACTCCGCAGGACCCGGGCCAGCAGCGCGCGCAAGTCCCCGTCGTCGTCGGCCAGGAGAATCGTCGGCATCGCCGCCCTCCGCGACGCCGGGGCCCGCGCCGCACCTCAAGTATTGGCCCGAAACGCAGGCGGTTCAAGACCCGCTTTGAGTTTCCTTTGAGGGATCGGCGACGCCGTCTCGTCGCGGGCGCGGTTGAGTTGCTCAATCGGGACGGGTACCCGGTGTTTTGTACGACGACCGAGGGCGATCTTGCCCAGCGGACATGAGTCTACTTCGAAGAGGTCCTGGCATCAAGAGGGCGACCTCTTCCTGGGACCGCGGAGCCTGAGTGTATGAGTCATGTGGCCGTGTTGGCTGCCCCGTTGCATCGACGCATAAAATGCCTCTCTACGACTTGGCCATCATCGGCGGAGGCATCGCCGGCCTGGGCATCTTCGAGAGCGCAGGTCGCGCGGGTTTGCGGGTCGTCCTGCTTGAAGGACGCGGCGTTCCGGGCCGGGAGACGACGGCCGTTACGAGCGGTCTTCTGCACGGGGGCCTGCGCTACCTGCCCTACGACGTCGCGACCTCCGCGCTGATGTGCCGCGAGATCGCTCGCCTGCGGGGCGCGCGGCCGGACCTGCTGACGCGCGAGGCGTTCCTGTGGCCCGTCTATCGAGGCGAGCGCCTCGGCCTGGGACTGATCGGCGCTCTACAGGACGAGTACGACGCCTTCGCGGGACTGCGCGGCGCGCGCCGCCACGCCCGTCTCTCGTCCGACGAGGCCGTCGCGGTTTTCCCGGGCCTGAGGAGGGAGGGCCTGCTCGGCGCCGAGGTCTTCGACGAGTGGCGCGTGGACGTGCCCGGCTTGGTCGCCTCGCTGGTCGACGCCGGGCGGGCCGCCGGCGGCGAACTGCTGACCGGCTGGCGCGTCGTCGCGCTGAGCGCGCGCGACGGCCGGATCGCGGCGGCGACGGCCGAGGACGGCCGCGGCGGCCGTCTCGAGATCGAGGCCCGCGTTTTCGTCAACGCCGCCGGACCGGGGGCCGAAAAAGTCGCGGAGCTGGCCGGAGCCTCCTCGGTGCGCCTGAGGCTGCGCAAGGGCGTGCACCTCGTCGTTGCCGGCGAGCCCCCGCCGCACGGGCTGATCTTCACCGGTCCCGGGGGACGCCGCATCGGCGTCTATCCGCGCCCGACGGAGACTTGGGTCGGCCCCACCGACCAAGCTCACGACGGCCCGCCGGACGAGCTTGCCGTTTCGGAGGGAGAGCGCGAGGGCCTGCGCCTCGCCTTGGCCGCCGTCCTGCCGGGACTCGCCGCCAGGCCGTGCCGCGCGGTCGCGGGCCTGCGCCCGATCCCCCGCCGCTCGGGCGCCGCCTGCCTGCTCTCGCGCGAGCACCATGTCTTCGATCATTCCGCCGAGGGGCTGTCCAACTTCGTCAGCGTCGCCGGCGGCAAACTCACGACCTATCGTCCGCTGGGCGAGGACGTCGTGGCCGCCGTTCTGCGCAAACTCGGACGGACGCCCCCGCCGCGCCCGCTCGTCGGCGGCCCGCGCGGCCCGGTCGGGGCGCTCTGTGCGTTCGCCGCGCGCGGGCGCGCGGTCGGGATGGCCGCCTCGACGCTCCTCCTCGCCGGCTACGCCGTGCGGCGCGTCCTCGCCGGACGCGGTCGCGCGGGTTGGGCCGCGTTCGAGGCGGGGACGCGGTGAGCGCGGCGTCGCGGTACGACGCGATCGGGGGGAGGCGCCCGGCCCGCGACGGGCTCGTCCCCGAAGACGGGCTGAAAGCCTATGCCAGAGACTCCTGGCCGCAGGCGCTCGGCTGGAGCGCCGAGCGACTCGCCACGCACATCCCCGCGGCGGTCCTGCTGCCGGAGCGCGAGGAGATCATGGCCGCGGCGCTCTCCTGGGCGGCCGAGCGCGGCGTGGCGGTCGTGCCGCGCGGCGCGGGTTCGGGCGTGCTCGGCGCGGCCGTGCCGGTTCGGGAAGGCTCCGTCGTGCTCGACGCCTCGCGCCTGCGCGGCTTCGAGCTTCGCGCCGACGCTCCCGAGCCCGTCGTCCGCGTCGGGGCGGGCTGGAGCGGCGGCGAACTCGAGCGGCGACTGGGGTCGCTGGGCTGGTCGCTGATGCACTTCCCTCAGTCGCTGGAGGATTCCAGCGTCGGCGGCTGGATCGCGACCGACGCCTGGGGTCAGCTCTCGACGCGCTACGGCGGCGTGCGCGCGCAGATTCGCGGGGTGCGCGTCGCGGGCCTGGACGGGCTGATCCGCGCGGAGGACGCGGGCCCGCATCTGGGCGCCGAGGGGACCCTCGGCGCCGTGGTCGAGGCGACCTTGCGCGTGAGACCCGCTCCCGCCTCGCGCCGCTACTACTCGCGGGAGTTCCCCGCTCTGGAGCCTGCCTTGGACTGGGCTCGCGAGGCGATGGCTCGCGGCGGTCCGCCCTCGGTCCTGCGGCTCTACGGCCCGGTCGATGCCTTCTTCAACGGGCTCAAGCGCTCCGGCGGCCTTTCCGGCGCCGGGCCGTGGCGTTCCCGAGTCGAGACCCTGCTCCTCAAGCGCACCGATTGGCTCAACGCCCTGACTCCGCTGCTGGGACACGCGTGGATCGCCGTTGCCATTTACGAAGACGAAGAACCCTACCGCGACGCCGCTCCGCCTCGCGCGCCCGGCGCCGTCGACCTCGGCGAGAGCCCCGCCCGGCGCTGGTGGCAGAGGCGCTACCATCTCAGCAAGCAGAGGCTGGAACGGACTTTCGCCGCCGGAGGCTTCGTCGACACCGCCGACTTCCGCGCGCCGCTCTCGCTCATGCCGCGCCTGGACGCGGCGGTGCGCGCGGCCCTGCGCCCCCACGCGCTGGCCTTCTCGCACCTCTCTCACTTCGAAGCCGGCGGCGACGCCTGCCTCTCCGTGACCTTCGCGGGTTTGGGCGGCGGCGAGCGTCACGCGCGAGCGTGGGCGGCGGCGCTCGAGGCCGGCGCGGCCGCGGGAGCGCGCGTCAACCACCACCACGGCATCGGGCTGGGCAAGCTCGCCTGGGCCGGCAACGCCTGGGGCGAGGCGCGCCTGGCGGCCTGGCGGGCCGAGAAGCATGCGCGCGATCCGTTCGGCCTGCTCAATCCGGGGAAGATATGCCCATAAACGGGATCAAGCTGTACGCCCACCGCGGCGCGATGCGGACGTCGCCGGAGAACACGCTGGAGTCCCTGGCGCGCGCCCGGGCGGAGGGCGCCGACGGGATCGAATTCGACGTCCAGCTCAGCGCCGACGGCGAGCCGTTCCTGTTCCACGACGACGACGCCCGGCGCGTCTGCGGCCGGAACGTTCCGGTGGCCTCCCTGCGCTGGCGCGATCTCAAAGAGCTCAAGGTCTTCGGCCGGCACGCGATCCCTCACCTCGACGAGGCGCTCGCGGCCGTGGAAGGCTGGCCCGGCGCGGAGCTTTTCCTGGACCTCCACCAGCCGAGCGTCCCTCTGGCCGAGACGACGGCCCGGCGCCTGGCGGCTTGCGCCGCGGCGGGGAGGTCGTTCGTCCTCGACTTCTACAAGAGCCGCCGTCTCCTCCTTGCTGCCAAGGCGGCGGCGCCGGCGGTGCGTCTGGCCGTGATGCCCGGTCCTCCCTGGTCGGTCAGGGACTCCTGCGACCTCGGCGCCGAGGCCATCTCGCTGGGCTGGGACGGCCGGCTCACACGCGCCCTCTACCGCGCCGCCTGTGCGCTCTGCGACTTGCCCGTCCGGGTCGCGGAGGCGAAGTCCCGGGGCGTGGCCGTCAGCGGCGGCGTCGCGGACGCGCCCGCGGAGGTGCGTTACTTCCTCGCGCAGGGTATGGACGGAATCTGGACCAACGACCTCCTCATGGCCCGCGACGTTCTGGAGGGGAGGGCCTGACGGCCGGGGCGCGCGGCCAGTCCCTCGAGCAGCTCCCGCGTCATCGGCACATGAGCGAAGCCGTGCGCCATGCTTCCGAGCGAAGCCAGGTGAAGCTCCTCAGTGTGGGCCGCGGTCGCGTCGCCGACGACGGAGACGGGCCAGCCGAGGTCGAATGCGTCGCGGACGGTCGACTCGACGCAAAGGTTGGTCAGCACTCCGGCGACGACCAGCGACTGCGCTCCCGATTCGCGCAGGGCGTCATGCAGCTGAGGGTTGGTGAAGGCGCTGTAGCGCCGCTTGAAGTAGACCTCGCCCTCGCGCGCCGTCAAGACGCCCGCCGTCCTCGCCCATGGAGTGCCGGTCAAGCAGACCTTGCGCCACCACCGCGTCATGAGGCCGCCGTCGCGTTCCGGGTCCTCATGGGCGTGGACGGTAAAGAAAACGGGGCGTCCGGCCTCGCGGAAAGCCTCTACGAGCCGCCGGACGTTGCCCAGTACCGCGCGAGCCTGCGGAAGATACGCCGGGGATCCCCGGCTCAAGAAGAAATCCTGCATGTCCACGACCAGAAGCGCTTCACGTCCGCGGGGGCTCGGCGGGATGCGTCGGCGCGAGCCTTCGAGACGGCGCCTCCAGGCGCCGGCCTTTTCCGACAGGGTCCGCGGCGTGACATAGGCCGTTTCCTCCAAAGCTTCGGCCCGTAGGCGGCGTCGCGCTCGTTCCTTGAGCGTCGTCGACCACAGCTGGCCGCAGGAGGTCTCCGTCCTGATTTCCTCGGGCAGGCTGGGCGAGACGATGACGTCGAAGCCTCGCTCCCCCAGTTCGCGCGCCGCCGCGGCGACGAAGGGCGGCGGCTCGTTCCAGACGAAGGCGGCGCCGCTTAGATTCGCGGATCGGGTCGGATTGACGGGCGTCATCTTTACGAGAAACTTGGCGGGATTGAAGACGTCGGTCAAGGCGGCGGTCTCAAGGCGACTATCCTTCGAGAGTGCGAAATTGAGCGTGATCTTCCGGTCGCCGGGGCGCACGAAGCGTTCGCCGTAGGCGGCGATTTCGTCGAGCGTCCATTGGCGGACGGGGACGATCTCCCGCCGGCGGTTCTCCTGCGCGGCGTGGAGGGAGAATTGGAGCTGGAATCGGCCGCCGCTGAAATTCGCGTCCTTAAGGCGGAGGAGTTCCGAAAAAAATGCGTCGACGGCCGGGGACTTCGGAGCCACTGTGGATAGGCTCGGAAGAATCCCGGGGTAGGGGAATTCCCGCGCGAGGAGCTCGAGCGCCTCGAGAACGGCCGGATTCAAGGAAGGTTCGCCCATGCGCGCGAAATGGATCTTGAGCTTCGGATGCCGGGCCGCGTCCAATCCCGGATTTTGACCGACGACGTGCCGCACCTGCGCCAGCATCTCCTCCGCCGTCAGGTTGCCGTGAAATCCCATGGCCCCCGCGTCGCACATGCGGCAGCCGATCGCGCAGCCCACCTGGGTCGAGATCATCATGACCCACTTGCGGCGTTTCGGTACGCCCGGTTCGCGCGTGTCCACGAATTCGGCAAGGCGATTCTCATCGCCAAGTTCCGCGAGGTACAGGGTCGCCAGTCTTGGCGCGTCTCGTCGCTCGACGATCTTCAATTTTCCCACCCGTCCTCCAGGTAGCGGATGCACCCCATGGCCGCGCGAACGCCGTCGCCGCCGGCAACAGCCACTTGCCGGCACGTGCCGCCGGCCGCGTCGCCGGCGATGAAGAATCCGCGTGGAGGACGCCGCCACGCCGCAGGGACCCGCGCCGGTTCCTGTCCGATGAGCACGCACAGACTGGACACGGGAAGGCGGCTTGCCGCGCCGTCCCTCGCCGCGGGCCGCATGACGAGCGCCTCCAGCGTTCGACGTCCAATGAGTCTCTCGATGATGAACCTGGGATGCCGCACGACGTTGGGACGGTCTGCGATCCGGCGCAGCAGAAGGCGGTGCGCCTTGAGCCGCGGGGAGCGGCTGATCAGGTGGACCTCCGCGACCCGGTGCGACAAACGGATCGCCTGTTGGACCGAGACCTCCCCGCCGCCGACGATCGCGACGGTGCGGCGCCCGAAGCGCGAGAGATCCTCGGGTGCGATGTTCTGGACGCCGTGCCCCCGCAGACGCTCTTCCCCGGGCACGCCGAGGTTGCGGAAGCGGGTCCCCGTGCACCATAAGACCGCGCGCGAACGGATCTCGCCCCCGCGTCCGGCTCGCACCGTAAAGACGCCGTCCGCGCGCGCAACGTTCGCTGCCTCGGCGCGGCGCCAGACAAGGCCCCAGCGCCTGCCTTGGGAGACCCACCGTTCCATGAGGTCCCGTCCGCGCACTCCTCGAGGAAAGCCCGGATAGTTTTCGACGACGTCGAGCCGTCGCGCCTGTCCGCCGAGTTCGGCGCGCTCAAGCAGCAATGCGCGATAACCTGCGCGACTGAGATGAATCCCCGCGGCCAAGCCTGCCGGGCCGCCGCCGACGATGATCGCGTCCCAGACCGCCTCGCTTCCGCTTTGGACGGCGATGCCGCGTTCCTTCCCGATAATGGGGGGATACTATCAAATCGCAGGACTCCATCAGGGCTCGACTTGGCAGCCCCGCCCATGCAACAATGGGAAACGATCCCATGCTTCGTCTGATTCTCCGCGTCTATGCCGCTGTATTCCTTGTCTGCGGAATCCTGTTCGTCTTCGCCGAGGGCGCGGTGCTCGGCTGGATCACGCGGGCGGCGGGTTTTGTGGGACAAGCAGGGTTGAGCGCCGGAGGGCCGAGCCTTTGGCTGGGACTGACGGGCTCCCTGATGGCGGTGATCGCTCTACTGGCCTGGCAGCTTTCGCGAGCGCCCCAGCGCGCGGAGGCGTGGGACGCCTTGCTCTTGTCGAAGGCGGTCTCGTCGGGGCTTTTCGTCGTCTTCGCGGCGCGGACGCGCATTCCTCTCTTCCTCGGCGCGGCGGCGATCGATGGAGCGATCTTGGCCCATCTGCTGGCCCTGCGCGCGAGCTTCGAGACGGCGCGCGGCGCGCTCTCGCCGCGTCGCGACGCGCCGGGCTATGAGGCGTACTTCATCCGCGCTTGCGACCCAGCGACGGGGCGCGCCTTGTGGGCGCGCCGCGCGTGCGTGAGCGGCGGGCAGGGGACGAAGTCGATCACCTCGGCGGTGTTCTTCGAGCCGGACGAAGGCCGCGCGACGATCCGGCGCTGGGAGGGCGGTTGCGACTGGCGGCTCGACGCGGAATGCGCAGCTGGGGCGGGAGCCGGCGTGCGCTGGCAGTTCGCCGTCAAAAGTCTCGGCGTGCCGGCCTTCGACATGGTCCCGGCCTGGCTGAGGGCGCTGGGCCTCTCGCGCGGCTACGCGAGCGCGTTCCCCGCCGCTCGCTTTGAAGGCGATGCCGAACTGGACGAGACGACTTGGCGGTTTTCCGCGGGTTTGGGCAGCGTGGGCCACGTGTGGGGAGAAGGACTCGGCCGCGGCTGGTCGTGGGCGCACGCGGTCTTCGACGGGGCGGAACCTGTCGTCGTCGAGGCTCTCTCGGCGCAACTCCCGCCGGGACTGCGGGCGACCTCGGTCTGGCTCTGGCAAGGCGGGCGCCTGAGCGCCTCGGCGGGGCCCCTGCGCCTCCTGCTCAACTCCTCGCGGCGCGACGGGGCGGATTGGACCTTCTCCGCGCGCGCGGGCCGCTTGTCGATCATGGGAGTCGTCAGCCCGGGGCCCGTCGCCGAGCTCAAGTACGACGACGGCCGCGGACGGCGACTCGTCTGCCGGAACTCATCGACCTCGCGAATGACGCTCACGCTGAATGGCCCCGGGGGTTCCGAGGTCCTGACTTCGCGACTGGCCGCCGTCGAGCACGCGGAGCGGGCGTGAGCGCGCTCGGGGACTTCGCGCGCGCCTACGCGGCCCACGCGGGCCTGCCGGAGCCCGAGATCGGTTTCGAGGCCGAGCTTGCCGCGCGTCAGGCGCCGCTGCCCCTCTGGGCACGCCTGTCGGCTGGGCCGTGCGCGCTTGCCGCGCGCTGGTTGGCGCCGCTCGTCTTTCTCGGCCGCCCCGCGCGCTTCGACGACCTCGAGCCCGCGAACAAGGACGCCCTGCTCGCGCGCCTGCAATTCGCTCGCGCGCCGCTCCTGCGCGGAGCCTTCCTCCTGATCAAGATTCCGGTCCTCGGCGCCTGCTACGCGTCTCGGCGGAAGGGCGCGTGAAGCCCGACTTCGACTTCGTCGTCGCGGGCACTGGGGCGGGCGGCGCGGCCGCGGCCGCGCGCTTGGCTGAGGGCGGCGCGCGCGTGGCGGTCCTCGAACCCGGCCCGAGAGCGACGCCCCAGCCCGACGGGACGCGCGCGGTCGCGCTCTACTACGCGAACGCGGGTCTTACGGCGGGCTTCGGCAACGGGCTTTTCCCCGTCGCCGTCGGCCGTACGGTCGGCGGAACGACGACGATCAACTCGGGGACATGCCTGCGCCCGCCGATCGACGCGGTCGCGCGCTGGGAGCGGACGATCCCCGGCTTCGACGCCGCGGCCTTCCGCGCTGACGTCGAGGACGTCTGGCGGACGCTCCGGGTCAAGACCGTGCCCGCCGAGCGAGCCGGGGCCTCGACGCAGCTACTCTTCCGCGGCCTCGAGCGCCTCGGGGTATCGGGCGCTCACTACCTCGACCGAGCCGAGGATGGTTGCGCGGGCGACGGACGCTGCTGTTTCGTCTGCCCGAGCGGCGCGAAGGCCACCGCGGCTTCGGCCTTCCTCGAACCGGCTCTCAAGACCGGCAACGTCGAACTGAAGGCCGGTTGGCGTCTCGTCGAGGCGATTCCGGCGCGCCGCGGCGGCCTCGCGGGCGCGCGCGTCGCCGGCCCTAACGGCGAGCGGCGGACTCTTGGTGCGCGCGGCGTGATCCTTGCTTGCGGCTCCCTTGCGACGCCGTACTTCCTGCGCCGCATCGGCGCGAGCGCCGGCGACGGGCTCACGATCCATCCGGCGGCCAAGGTCTTCGCGCGCTTCGACGAGACGGTCGAGGGCTGGCGCGGCGTGCCCCAAGCCGGCGGCTTTCTTGATCCTGAGGCGCCGCGCCTGCGCTTCGAAGGCGCCTTCGTGCCCCCCGAGATGGCGCCACTGACGATCCCGCTCGAGGGGCGACGTCTGCGCGCCTGGATCGAGGCATACGCGAACGTCGCGAGCTTCGGTTTCCTGGTTCGCGACGCGGGCCGGGGGAGCGTTCTCCACCCAGTGGGAGCCGACATGCCGTTCATCCGCTATACTCTGGCCGATGAGGACTTGCGGCTCATGACGCGCGGCATGCGCACCGTCGCGCGCGCCTATCTTGCGGCCGGCGCGCGCAAAGTACTCCTTCCGCTCAATCGCCCCGACAACGAAATCGAGACGCCCCGAGCGCTCGACGCCTTCGACTGGGAGAGCGTGCGGGCCGCGGAACTCCAGCTCATGGGCTTCCATCCGCTCGGCACGGCGGGACTCGGGCGCGTGGTCGGCTCAGACCTCGCGGCCGCCCCAGGGGTCTACGTCTGCGATGGTTCGGTCGTGCCCGAGAGTCTCGGCGTCAACCCGCAAGTCACGATTTACGCCTTCGCGCTCGGCCTCGCGAGACGGCTTCTCGGAGGGCGGGCGTGAAAGTCTCCGACTGGAGCGCGCTTTCGGACGGCTCCGAGTTCGACTTCGCGATCGTCGGTTCCGGCTTCGGCGGCTCGGTCGCAGCGCTGCGCCTCGCGGAGAAAGGCTACTCGGTCGCGGTTCTCGAGGCCGGCCGGCACTTCGAGGATGCGGACTTCCCGAAGACCAATTGGAATGCGCCGCGCTACTTGTGGGCGCCGAGGCTCGGCTGCTGGGGCATTCAGCGCATCGACCTTCTCGAGCACGCGCTCGTGCTCTCAGGGGCGGGCGTCGGCGGAGGTTCGCTCGTCTATGCGAACACCCTGCTCGAGCCCAGCGGCGCATTTTACACGGAGGCCGCCGGCCTCGAGCCGCGCTTCGAAGAGAAGCTAAAGACGCACCTCGCGACCGCGCGCCGAATGCTCGGCGCGACGGTCACGCCGCGTCTCTTTGCCGCCGATGAAGAGCTAAAACGCGCGGCGACGGAACTCGGCCGAGGTGAGAGCTTCTCGCGCGCGACGGTCGGCGTCTACTTCGGCGAGGCGGGCCGGACGGTCGCCGATCCGTTCTTCGACGGCCGCGGGCCACAGCGAGCGGGCTGCCGCTTCTGCGGCGGCTGCATGGTCGGCTGCCGCCACAACGCGAAAAACACCCTCGCGAAGAATTATCTGCCGCTCGCCGTCGCCCTCGGCGCGCGCGTCTTCGCGCGGAGTTGCGCCGTGCGCTTGGCCGACCGTCCAGGCGGAGGTCTCCTCGTCGACGTCCGGCGTTCAGGATGGGGCTGGACGACGAAAACCTTGCGCGCGCGGGGCCTCGTCGTCGCGGCCGGGGTGCTCGGCACGATGCGTCTCCTGCAGAACCCGGACAACGCGATCGGCCGGCTTCCGCCGCGCCTCGGACGCGACGTGCGTACCAACGGCGAGGCCCTGCTCGGCGCCTTCGCGCGGACCGGCGCGCGCGATTGGTCGGAAGGCATCGCGATCGCCTCGGGCGTATGGGTCGACGAGGAGACCCACGTCGAGCCCGTGCGCTATCCGGCCGGCTCGGACGCGATGGGCCTGCTCGGCGTCGCGCGCGGGGCCGGCCTCGCCGATCGTCTGCGCTCAGCATGGCCCTTCGGCTGGGCCAGGCGCGCGACCGTCCTCCTCGCGATGCAAACGCGGGATTCGCGTCTGCGCCTCGTATTGCGGGCGGGGGGACGCCTGTCCTCCGAACCTGAACCGGGGTACGCGCCTCCCTCTGCTCGCCTGCCAGCGGCCGAACGCCTCCAGCAGGTTTTCTGCCGCAACTCCGACGCAATCGCGATGACGAACGTCGCCGAAGCTTGGCTCGGGCGCTCTGCGACCGCGCACATTCTCGGCGGCGCCTGCCGTGCCGCGGGACCGGAGGCCGGCTGTACGGGACCTGACGGCCGCCTCTTCGGCCGCCGCGACCTCTGGATCGTCGACGGCTCCTCGGTGCCCGCGAATCCGGGCGTCAATCCGTCCCTGACGATCGCGGCGCTGGCCGAATCGGCGATGGCGCATGTGCCCGCAAAGGGCGCGCCGGGAGCGCCTGCATGAGGTGGGACACGACGCGCTGGTCGCTTGCGCGGTTCGTTGAGTTCGCGGCCGCCTTGGCGGGCCTGGCGGTCGCGCTTGCCCTCAACTTCTGGCTCGGCCGGCTCGCGAGCCGCAACGGCGCTCGCGCGCACACGTCGCCGGACCTCCTCCTTTCGCTTCTGCCGATCATCGATCTGCGCGCGCTCTTCATCTACGGCTTCGCGCTGTTCCTCGTCGCGCTCATTGTTATTGGTCTCGCGCGCGAACGCCATCGCCTGGCGCACATCGTCTGGCTCTACGCGATCCTGATCTCTCTGCGGTCCATATTCATCATCCTGACTCCGATGCACGAACCCGCCGGCGCCCTCCCGATGGTCGGCGACCCGCTGTTCGATGCGGTCGGCCGGTACCTGACCTTCCGCAACGACTTGTTCTTTTCCTCGCACACCTCACTACCTTTCCTTGCGTATCTGACCTACAGCGACCGCTGGTCGCGGCGTCTTTTCCTCGCCTTCTCCTTGACGATGGCGATGACAGTTCTGCTTACGCGACAACATTATTCAATCGACGTCTTCGCTGCCTTTTTCATCACCTACGCCATCTATCGTTGGGAGCGACGCTGGATGCGCGCACCCTACCGGCGGCTGAGGTCGCGGCTGCTTGGATTTCTTCTGCGACAGTCCTGACCCGGAGGGCTTCTCTCCAGCGCGGTAGTTGATCCCGGGTCCCCACGCGGACGGGCTCCTACGGGTTTGAGAGGAAGTTCGAAAGTCGCTTTCTAATTTCCGAGCGGCCGTCCGCGCGCGGTGGCGCGCAGGGCGGCGGCCAGCGCGTAGACGTCGGACTCCTCGTGCGCGCGCCCTTGCTCCCGCTCTGGCGCCATGTACGGCGGCGCGCCTGAGACGGTGTCCGTCATCGGGGCGCCGCGTCATCGTGTCGTTGGCGACGCGCGCTGGAGCGCTGGAAGACGTTTTAGGCGCCTTCGTCGAGCGGTTTGCATGCACCGACCCGCACTCCAAGGTCCGCCCTACTGCGTGGTGCGCGCCTTCCCGGTTAAGCTGCGCCACGAGGGCGAAGTCTTCGAGCTCGACGTCCTGTGCGCTGACTCCATCCTCGACGATCGAGTGCGGATATTGCTGGCTACCAGTCTGCCCACCGCGACGCTCGAAGAGACCGCGACGGTCGGGTCCCTCGCGGGTGGTCTCTTCGCCACCCACTCCTCCACTTAGAAGTAACATTAAATAGCAAACGATACTAGACGGCACTGGACAACGCTATGTGGTCGGAATGTCGCGTAGCAGTTCGCGCGCGCCGTTCACCCTCGCCCCGGAGGCCGTTTCATGGAGAACCGCCTGTCGTCCGTCGTCAAGCGCGACGGAAGCGTCGTGCCGTTCGATCCGGCCAAGATCCGCTCCGCGATCCGCCGCGCCGGCGCCGCGACCGGGGAGTTCGGCCCGGACGAGGCCGCCGCGCTGACCGACCGGGCGGTCGCCCTGCTCGAGGCGAAGCACCGCGGCGAGCCGCCGGCCATCGAGCGCATCCAGGACGAGGTCGAGAAGGTCCTGTTCGCGGCCGAGCGCTTCAAGACGGCGCGCGCCTACATCGTCTACC
>JAGWRY010000058.1 GCA_028869495.1 Elusimicrobiota bacterium
CGCCGAGTACGAGTCGGCCGCCCGCGCGGCCGGCGCCGCCTGGGCCGCCGCGCCCGCCGGGAGCCGCCGGTGAGCGAGAAGACCGCCGCCGCGCCGGCCGAGGCCCTGCGCGAGAGGACGCTGGCCGCCGCGCGCGAGTACTTCGCCGCGCGCTTCGCGCCGAAGCCGTTCGTCCCCGGCGTCACGCCGATCCCGCCCTCGGGCAAGGTCTTCGACGCCGAGGACCTGGCCAGCCTCGTCGACTCCGGCCTCGACTTCTGGCTGACCGCCGGGCGCTTCGCCGACCGCTTCGAGCGCGACTTCGCCAAGCGCCTGGGCCTGCCCTGCGCCGCGCTGGTCAACTCGGGCTCCTCGGCCAACCTGCTGGCCGTCACGACCCTGACCGCGCCCGAGCTCGGCGACCGACGCCTGAAGCCCGGCGACGAGGTGATCTCGACGGCGTCCTCCTTCCCGACCACGATCAACCCGATCCTGCAGAACGGCGCGGTCCCGGTCTTGGTCGACGTGGACATCCCGACCTACAACGCGCTCCCCGAGCGGATCGCCGAGGCCGTGACCCCGAAGACCCGCGCGATCGTGCTCGCCCACACGCTCGGCAACCCGTTCGACCTCGCCGCGGTCAAGGCGATCGCCGAGAAGAACGGCCTGTGGCTGGTCGAGGACTGCTGCGACGCCCTCGGCGCGCGCTACGACGGGCGCCTCGTCTCGAACTTCGGCGACCTGGCGACCTTCAGCTTCTACCCGGCCCACCACATCACGATGGGCGAGGGCGGCGCCGTCGCCGCGAAGAGCGTGCGCTTCAAGAAGCTCCTCGAGTCCTTCCGCGACTGGGGGCGCGACTGCTGGTGCGCGCCGGGCAAGGACGACACCTGCGGCAAGCGCTTCCGCTGGCAGCTCGGCGGCCTGCCGCAGGGCTACGACCACAAATACACCTACTCGCATCTCGGCTACAACCTGAAGGCGACCGACATGCAGGCCGCCGTCGGCGTGACCCAGCTCGCGAAGCTCGACGGCTTCATCGCCGCGCGGCGCCGCAACTTCGAAGCGCTGAAGGCCGGCCTGACGCCTTTCGAGGAGCACCTGATCCTGCCCGAGGCGACGCCGAACTCCGAGCCGTCCTGGTTCGGCTTCCCGATCAGCGTGCGCCCCGGCGCGCCGTTCTCCCGCGAGGAGCTGACCGGCTTCCTCGAGAGCCGCAAGGTCGGCACGCGCCTCCTCTTCGCCGGCAACATCACGCGCCAGCCCTACTTCCGGGACCTGCCGCACCGCGTCGTCGGCCCGCTGGAGAACTCCGACCGCGTGATGCGCGACACGTTCTGGATCGGCGTCTACCCCGGCCTCACGCCGGAGAAGATCGCCTACGTGGTCGAGACCTTCGCCGCGTTCTTCGAGGCCCTCTGATGCGCGTCGCCGACTATATCGCCGAAACCCTCGCCGACCGCGGCATCCGCCACGTCTTTCTCGTCACCGGCGGCGGCGCGATGCACCTCAACGACGCGATCGGCCGCTGCAAGCGGCTGTCCTACGTCGCCTGCCACCACGAGCAGGCTTGCGCGATCGCGGCCGAGAGCTACGCCCGGATGACGAACACGCTGGCCGCGGTCAACGTGACGACCGGTCCCGGCGGCACGAACGCGATCACCGGCGTCTGGGGCGCGTGGACCGACTCGATCGGGATGATCGTGGTCTCGGGCCAGGTCAAGTTCGAGACGACGGTGCGCAGCACGCCGATCCCCCTGCGCCAGCTCGGCGACCAGGAGCTCGACATCGTCCGCCTCGTCGCGCCGATCACGAAGTACGCGGTCATGGTGACGGACCCGAAGACGATCCGCTATCACCTGGAGCGCGCCCTTCACCTGGCGTCGTCCGGGCGCCCCGGACCGGTCTGGCTCGACGTCCCGATGAACGTCCAAGGCGCGCAGATCGAAACGTCCGAGCTGTCCGGCTACGACCCCCGCGAGGACGCGCCGGCCTGGGAGACGAAGGACCTCGACGAGGCCTGCCGCGAGATCCTCGACCGCCTGGGCCGCGCCGAGCGCCCGGTCGTCCTCGCCGGCGGCGGCGTACGCCTCTCCGGCGCCCACGACGACTTCGTCCGGCTCGTCGACCGCCTCGGCGTCCCCGTCGTCACCGCCTGGAACGCCCACGACGCGATCTGGAACGCTCATCCCTGCTACGTCGGGCGCCCGGGCACCGTCGGCGACCGCACCGGGAACTTCGCGGTCCAGAACAGTGACTTCCTGCTGGTTCTCGGCTGCCGCCTCAACATCCGACAGATCAGCTACAACTGGGAGAACTTCGCCCGCGGCGCGTTCAAGGCGATGGTGGACGCCGACGCCGCGGAGCTCAAGAAGCCGACGCTCAAGATCGACCTCCCCGTCCACGCGGACCTGAAGGACGCGCTGGCGAAACTGGCGCGTCTCGACCTCCCCGAGCCGAGCGGCGCGCACCGCCGCTGGCTGGACTGGTGCCTCGAGCGGCGGCGCAAGTACCCCGTCGTCCTGCCGTCCTACCGCGAGAGCCGCGGCGGCGTGAACCCCTACGTCTTCGTCGAGGCGCTCTTCCGCGAACTGCCGGAGGGCGAGCGGGTCGTCACCGGCGACGGGACCGCCTGCGTGGTCACGTTCCAGGCCGCCGACCTCAAGAAGGGCCAGCGCCTCTACACGAATTCCGGCTGCGCATCGATGGGTTACGACCTGCCCGCCGCCGTCGGCGCCAGCGTCGCGACGGACAGGGGCCGTATCGTCTGCTTGGCCGGCGACGGCAGCATCCAGATGAACCTGCAGGAACTGCAGACCATCGTCACGCACCGCCTCCCGATCAAGCTCTTCGTGCTCAACAACCAGGGCTACCACAGCATCCGCCAGACCCAGCGCAACTTTTTCCCCGACAACGTCGTCGGCTGCGGAACCGAGAGCGGACTCGGCTTCCCCGACTTCGGGAAGCTCGCCGGCGCCTACGGCATCCCGTACCGCCGCGCCGCCGCCCACGCGGACCTCGCCGAAGCCGTCCGCGAGACTCTCGCCGGCGACGGCCCGCGGATGTGCGAGATCCTCCTCGACCTGAAGCAGGCCTTCGCGCCGAAGCTCTCCTCGCGCCGCCTGGAAGACGGCCGCATGGTCTCGTCCCCGCTCGAGGACATGTTCCCGTTCCTGCCGCGGGACGAATTTCTTTCCAACATGATCGTCGCACCGCTTGAGGATTCCAAAACATGAAACAGATCGAAAAGCAGATGGTCTCCCTCCTGAAGGAGCTCAAGGAGAAGCACAACGTCGTCGGCGTCAAGGCCGAGTTCGAGGCCGAAGGCACCCGCATCGAGGAGGCCATGCGCCTCAAGGAAGTCAGCTTGCGGGCCGGGCTTGACCTGACCATCAAGATCGGCGGCTGCGAAGCGATCAAGGATATGTTCGACGCCGAGTGCCTGGGCACGAAGCACCTGGTCGGTCCGATGGTCGAGACGCCCTACGCGCTGAAGAAGTACCTCGCCGCGACTCGACTGGCCTTCGACGGCGAGCAGTGCGACGACATGGAGTTCCTCATCAACATCGAGACGATCACCGCCTGCCGCAACTTCGCCGAGATGCTGAGGCTCCCCGAGATCGACCGCCTCGACGGCGTCGTCCTGGGCCGCGTGGACCTGACCGGCTCGATGGGCCTCGACCGAAACTCGGTCAACAGCCGCGAGGTCCTCGACATCTGCCTCGACGTGGCCGCCAAGGCCAAGGCCAAAGGCAAGAAAGTCGTCGTCGGCGGCGCCGTCTCGGTTCACTCGATCCCGTTCTTCCGCGCCTTCCCGGCCGGGCACATCGACCGCTTCGAGACGCGCAAGGTTGTCTTTGGCTGTCCCGGCGCTCTGAACAACAGCGAGGAAGCATTCCTCAAGGCCGTTGAGTTCGAACTGCTGTGGCTGAAAAACAAGAAGAACTACTACGGCTCGATCCACCGCGAGGACGACGCGCGCCTCGCGATGATGGAGGAGCGCTACCGGAAGTCGATCGAGGCCGTCAAGACGTCCCCTGCGGCCGCCGGCCAGTGACGCTCGACGAGAGACTCCCGCGGCGCAAGGCCCTGGTGACCGGCGCTTCCCGCGGGCTCGGCGCCGCGATCGCGGCGGCCCTGCGCGCGCGCGGGACCGAGGTCCTCGCCCCGTCCCGCGCCGAACTGGACCTCCTCGATCCCGCTTCGATTCGCGCCTACGCCGACTCCGCCGCGGCCGCGGACGTCGATATTCTCGTCAATAACGCCGGCATCAACACCCCCCGCCTCCTCGTGGACCTGCGCGACGACGAGTGGGCGGCGACGCTGCAGACGAACCTGACGGCCGTCATGAGCCTCACCCGCGCGCTCGCACCGGGCATGCGCGCGCGCCGGTGGGGCCGCATCGTCAACATCAGCTCGATCTTCTCTTTGGTGACCAAGGAGCGCCGCTCTCTCTATTCGGCGACAAAGGCCGGCCTGAACGGTTTCACGCGCGCCGCCGCCGTCGAGCTGGCCCCAGATGGAGTGCTCGTCAACGCCGTCTGTCCGGGCTACGTAGACACGGAGCTCACAAGGCAGAACAACTCTCCGACGGACATCGAGCGCATCTCCGCCTCGATCCCCCTGCGCCGGCTGGCCCGCCCGGAGGAGATCGCGGGGCTCGTCGTGTTCCTCTGCTCGGAGGAGAACACCTACGTGACCGGCCAGTCCCTCGTCGCGGACGGCGGCTTTACCTGCTTGTAGCCGATGCTGACGATCCAGAGCCGCTCCCATCCTTACACCGTCGAGGAGTCCGCGAGCCTCGACGAGGCGCTCGCGACCGCCTCTTCCGGCTCGGAGTCGTTCGTCCTCGCGGACGCGAACCTGCTCCGACTGTACCCGCGGGCGTTCGTGCCGATCGCGAAGGAGCGCCTTCTCGCTCTCACCGCGACGGAAGGGCAGAAGTCCTATGAAAAGCTACCCCCCGTTTTCACGCGCCTCCTCGAATCCGGCTTCCGCCGGGACTGGACGCTGGTCGTCGCCGGCGGGGGCGTCCTGCAGGACATCGGATGCTTCGTCGCCTCGATTCTCTTCCGCGGCGCCGCATGGACGCTGATCCCGACGACGCTCCTCGCGCAGTGCGACAGCTGCGTGGGCAGCAAGAGCTCCCTCAACGTCGGCTCCTACAAGAACCAGCTCGGAACCTTCTACCCTCCCCGCCGCATCTTGATCCCGTTCGACGTCCTTAAGACGCTCCCTCCCGACGCGGTTCGTTCCGGCGTCGGCGAGATGATCAAGCTCGCGCTGATCGCCGGACCCGAATCCTACGAAACTCTGCGCGCACGACTTCGCCGCCTGCCCGGCGACCCATCGGTCGTTCGCGAGATGGTTCGGGACACCTTGACCTTGAAGAAGGGCTATGTCGAGATCGACGAACTCGACCAGGGCCCGCGGAACATCCTCAACTACGGCCACACCTTCGGCCACGCATACGAGTCCGCCACCGCCTACGCGATCCCGCACGGCATCGCCGTCACCCTCGGGGTGCTGACGGCGACGCACTTTTCCGAGAAGCTCGGCATGTCCCCACCGGGGAGCCTCGCGACGCTCGACGCGGATCTGCACGCGCACTATGCCCCCTACGAACGCCACATCCTGGGCGCCGATCCGGAGACGATCTTGAAAGCGCTATCGCGCGACAAGAAGAACGCGGGAGGCCAGGTCCACTGCATCTTAACTCGCGGCCCCGGTCACATGGAGAAAGTTCCTCTCGACCCGGTTCGGCAGGTCCGTCCTCTGATGCTGGACTTTCTCAGCTGGCTCGGCGGGAGACACTGACCCGCCATGCCGAAGATCAGCGTCGTGACGCCCTGCTACAACGAGGAGGGAAATGTGCGCGCCCTTCACGAGCAGATTCGCGACGTCTTTTCAGGACTCCCCGGCTATTCCTACGAGCATATCTTCATCGACAACGCCTCGACCGACCGGACCGTCGAGGTCCTGCGCGAGCTCGCGCGCGGCGACAAGAACCTAAAGGTCATCGTCAACGCGCGAAACTTCGGGCACATCCGTTCGCCGCACCACGCAATGCTGCAGGCAAAGGGCGACGCGGTCGTCGTGATGGCCAGCGACCTGCAGGACCCGCCGCCCCTGCTCCCGGAGTTCATTCAGAAGTGGGAGCAGGGCTACAAGATCGTCCTCGGCGTCAAGAGCCGCAGCGAGGAGACGCCGCTGATGTTCCTCATCCGTAAGGCCTACTACGGCTTGATCGGCCGCCTCTCGGACGTCCGTCTCGTCAAGAACGCGACCGGCTTCGGCCTCTATGATCGATCGGTCATGGAGATCGTGCGCACGATCGACGACCCGTATCCGTACTTCCGCGGCATGGTCTGCGACATCGGCTTTCCCCAGGCGCACGTCCACTACACTCAGAGCCGCCGTCACCGCGGGATCACGAAGAACAGCTTCTACACGCTCTACGACATGGCGATGCTCGGGATCACGAACCACTCGAAGGTTCCCCTGCGCCTGGCGACGATGCTCGGCTTCGCGATGTCGGCCTTCGGCTTTCTGTTGGCCGTCGGCTACCTGCTGGCCAAGCTCGTCTTCTGGAGCAAATTCACGCTCGGCACCGCGCCGATCCTGATCGGCTTCTTCCTGTTCTCCTCGGTCCAGCTCTTTTTCATCGGTATCCTCGGCGAGTACATCGGTGCGATCCACACGCAAGTCCTCAAGCGCCCTCTCGTCGTCGAGAAGGAGCGCATCAACTTCTGAACCCCATGGAGCGCCCTCTCCCGGACGCCGACTTGAACGACGCGGCCGCCCGCGCGCGAGACGTCCTCCAGGAATTGCGCGGAGCCCGGCTGTTCGTCACCGGCGGGACCGGTTTCTTCGGGCGCTGGCTGATCGAGACGTTCCTGCGGGCCGACGCCCTCCTCGGCCTGGGCGTCCGCGCCGTCGTGCTGACGCGCGACCCGGCCGCCTTCCGCGCGCGGCGCCCGGACCTCGCCGCCGCCCCCCGCCTGTCCTTCGCCGCAGGCGACGTTCGGGATTTCGTCTTTCCGAGCGGCGATTTTACGCACGTCGTCCACGCCGCGACTTCGGCCAGCGCCGCGCTGGAACGGGAACGTCCCGACGAGATGCGCGACGTGATCGTCCGCGGCACCGCCCGCGTCTTGGATTTCGCCCGCGCGCGCGGCGTCCGACGCCTGCTCCTCGCCAGTTCCGGCGCGGTTTACGGCCGGCAGAACCCCGAAGTCGAGCACGTCGCTGAAGACGATCCAGGACTCTCCTCCCCGCTGGCGCCCGCGCGAGCCTACGCCTCGGGCAAGCGCGAAGCCGAGCGCCTGTGCGTCGAGGCCTCGGAGCGCGGCCTGCCCTGCGCGATCGCACGCGGCTTCGCCTTCCTCGGCCCCGGCCTGCCTCTCGACGTCCACTACGCGGCCGGGAACTTCCTGCGCGACGCCCTCGCCGGCGGACCGATCCGAGTCGCCGGCGACGGAACGCCGTACCGCTCCTACCTATATCCGTCCGACCTCGCCGTCTGGCTGTGGACGATCCTCCTGCGGGGCGCCCCCGGCCGGGCCTACAATGTCGGCTCGGAGCGTCCGGTCTCCATCGCCGAGCTCGCGCGGCTGACGGCCGCCCTCGTCTCGCCGGGCGCCGAAATCCATTTCGCCAAGAAGCCGGACCCGGGAGCGCCGGCCGAACGCTACGTCCCGAGCGTGCGCCGCGCGCGCGAGGAGCTCGGCCTGCGTGAAACCGTTTCTCTCGAGGACGCCGTCCGAAGCACGGCGGAATGGGCGCGCAACGAGCGTCTCGGCGATGCGCGCGCTTCTGTCGATTGAGCCCGGATGAACCGCCCAATGCCGGACGCCGAGGAATGACAGAATCGCCCGCGATGCCGTCGCTTCTTGCGCGAGCTCTCACACGGCTCAAGAAAGTCGTTCTCGGGGCCGTTAAAAGAGTCCTGTCTCCGCGCGCGTACAACGCGCTCCGGTACTGGATTTTTTTCGCCGACTTGGCGCCTTACGCGAGCTTCCTTCGAAGACGCCTGGTGCGGGAGCAGAGCGAAAAGGTTTCGATCTTCATCCCGTCCTACACCAACACGACGTTCCTGCGGGAAGCGGTCCTGTCGGCTCTCGGCCAGACGTACCGCAACATCGAGGTCTTGGTCATGACCGACGTTCCCGAGTGCGGCGCCGCGGACGTCCTGCGCGACCTGCTCCCGGCGATCCGCTTCTTCGCCGAGCCGACGCTCCATCGGGAGCGGAAACTCAACGAACTCGTGCGCCGCTCGTCCGGGAGATTGCTGCTATTCCTCTGCGACGACGACAAAATCGACAGGACTTTCGTCGAGAAGACCGTCTACGCAATGCGAAAGCACGACGCCGATATCGTCTACTCGGACATGCGCGTGTTCGGCGACCGGAATTTGATCGCGGCCTGCCGCTGGGAAAGCCCCTTTGAAGAGGGCAGTCCGATACCGATCACCTCTCTCTACACGAGGTCGTTGTTCGATCGGGTCGGCGGCTACGAAGATCCTCTCGGCGATTGGGGTTTTTGGTGGGCGGCCGCCAACATGGGAGCAAAGGCCGTTCGCGTAGGACAGCCTTTGTTCCATTACCGAGTCCGGCCGGGCCAGGACACCGAAAGAATGGGCGAGGAAGGCTGGCGCGAGGCCCGGGCGATCATCCGCAAGCGCCACGGCGCCCAGCAATCGGCTCCCCCCGGAGATGCGCTATAATCCCCCCGATGACGAAAAAGCGCGCGCTAATCACGGGGATCACGGGGCAGGACGGCTCGTACCTGGCCGAGCTCCTGCTGGAGAAGGGATACGAGGTCCATGGCATCATCCGCCGTTCGTCCTCCTTCAACACGGGGCGCATCAACCACATCTTCCAGGACCCGCACGAGAAGAATGTCCGTCTGCGGCTTCACTACGGCGATCTGACCGACTCCTCGAACCTCGCGCGCCTCATCGAGACAGTCGCTCCCGACGAGATCTACAACCTAGGCGCGCAGAGCCACGTGCGCGTCAGCTTC
Organism: Elusimicrobiota bacterium; assembly: GCA_028869495.1. Classification (GTDB taxonomy): domain Bacteria; phylum Elusimicrobiota; class Elusimicrobia; order UBA1565; family UBA9628; genus GWA2-66-18. Next base: position 9,004 of record JAGWRY010000058.1, read on the forward strand.
GACATCCCCGAGTATACGGGCGACTGCGGAGCGCTCGGCGTCACGCGCATGCTCGACGCGATCCGCGAGACGCGCATCAAGACCCGGTTCTACCAGGCCTCGTCCAGCGAGATGTTCGGCAAGGTCGCGGAGATCCCCCAGCGTGAGACGACGCCGTTCTATCCGCGCAGCCCGTACGGCGCCGCGAAGGTCTACGCGTACTGGATCACCGTCAACTACCGGGAGAGCTACGGACTCTTCGCCTGCAACGGCATCCTGTTCAACCACGAGTCCCCCCGACGCGGCGAGACCTTCGTCACGCGCAAGGTCACGCGCGGCCTGTCGCGCATCAAGCTGGGCAAGGACCGGATGCTGTTCCTCGGCAACCTCGACGCCAAGCGCGACTGGGGCTACGCGAAGGACTACGTCGAGGCGATGTGGCGCATGCTCCAGCAGAAGACTCCCGACGACTACGTCGTCGCGACCGGCGAGACGCACTCGGTTCGGGAGTTCGTCGAGGCCGCGGGCGCCCGCCTCGGCATGGACATCGTCTGGAAGGGCAAAGGCATCGGCGAGAAGGGCGTCGATCGCAAGACCGGGAAAACGATCATCGCGATCGACCCGAACTACTTCCGCCCCGCCGAGGTCGACCTTCTCATCGGGGACGCCTCGAAGGCGCGCCGCAAGCTGGGCTGGAAAAATAAGGTCGGATTCCGGCAACTCGTCGAACTGATGGTCGACGCCGACCTCGAGAAAGAACGACGGCGCGCGGATTGACCCCCGCGATGCTCGAGTGCACGGGACGGCCTCTCTTCGACACCAGCCGCATCCGCGAGAAAGGACGATGACGCCCGAAAGCCTGGGCCGAAAGATTCTCCTCGTCATGATGCGCTACTGCTACGGGGACGAGTCCCGGGGACTGTCCGGCGACATCGCGCAATTTCACGACAACCTCGTCTCCCTCGGCAATACGGTCGAGCCGTTCTGGTACGACGCTTATTTCGACGACCTGCCGGCCCTTCAGAAGGTCCTAATGGATCGCGCCGAAATCCTTAATCCCGATCTCGTCCTTCTCCTCCCGTACACCGATCAGTTCCGGACGGAGACTTTGGACGCGCTGAAAGCGCGCTGGACGACCTGCTGCTGGTTCGGCGACGACACGTGGCGCTTCAACGACTATTCGTCGAAGCTGGCTCCCCACTTCACGTACGTCGCCACGACTGACCCCTTCAGCATCCCCAAGTACCGCAAGATCGGAGTGACCGCGCTTTTGAGCCAGTGGGCGGCCCAGCCCTGGCCCGGCGACCTCGGCCCGCTACCCCCGACGTCCTACGACCATGACGTCTCCTTCGTCGGCGGCTACAGCATGATGCGCGGCTGGTTCGTCGAACGCCTTCGCCGATTGGGCGTCCATGTCGAATGTTTTGGACACGGCTGGCCGAACGGAGCCGTCTCCTTCGACGAGATGGGACGGATATTTCGAAGAAGCCGCATCAATCTAAGCCTTTCGAACAGCGTTTGCCATGACGTCCGCTTCGTCTTCGCGAGTTGGCCGAACTTCAAGACCTATCTCCGCACACCGAAGCGCGCCGAACAGATCAAAGCGAGGAACTTCGAGATCGCGCTGGCCGGCGGCTTCCAGTTGACGAGCTACGCCCCGGGTCTGGAACACTATCTCCGGATCGGCGACGAGATTGCGGTCTTCACATCCCCCGAGGAATGCGCGCTTCAAATCGGATACTACCTCGAAAATGAGGCCGAGCGATTGCGACTTCTGAACGCCTCACTGGCGAGAACCGCCGCCGAACACACCTATCGCCACCGCCTCTCCCACCTGCTCCAGGAGATCTCCGTGAGACAACGGAGCGCATGACTCCCTCTCCCTCGAACCGACTGCGCCGGATCGCGCGGTTCCTCGGGCCCCGAACCGTACGCCTCCTGGCGATCGGCGTCGCGGCGGGAATCGGAATCTTCGCGGCCGAGGTCTCGTTCGCCTACGCGCTCCAGCTTTTCCTGACGACGATCGGAGTCATGCCGGCGACAAGCCTGCGTCTCCCGATCCGCATCCCGCCCTTGGGACTCGCGACAGTTCTCGAGATCGTTTGCTTCCTCGGCGTCTTCCGCAGCATCCTCTACTGGACCCAATTCGCGCTTCAAGGCATCGCCGAGGAGGAGGCTCGGAATCGGCAGCGCAGACTTCTGCTGTCTTGGGCGCTCAACAGCGAGTCTTCCAGCCTCAGCGACGTCACGACGCTTTTCAACGCGCGAACGAACAGCATGGGCACGGTCGTCTCGAGCCTCCAGACGCTGGCGGTTCAGCTCTCAGCGGGTCTCTTCATCGGAATCAACCTGCTCATCATGTCGCCGCGGGTCACGATCTCGCTCGCGATTTCGCTGATGATCCTGGTTCCGCCGCTTCGCTGGGCCGACCGGGTCACGAAGACCGCAGGCGAGCGCTTGAACAGCGCGTGGGACCGGCTGTCGCGCAACCTCATCGTCGGCATCAAGAATCTGCTCCTGCTCCAGGTCTACGGCACGCAGGACCTCGAGATTGCGCGCGCGGATGGGCATCTCGCCGTCTACAAGAAAGAATACGGCCGCTTCCAACTCATCAGTGGCTTCAAGTACGGCCTCCCACAGGTCGCCGGTCTGATCCTCGTCTGTATCGTCGCCATGGCCAGCCGGCGGGCGGAACTTACGTCGGGAGCGCTGATCACGTACTTCTACCTATTCCTGCGGCTCATGCAAACGTTCGCCGTCGCGAACCAGTCGGTGTCCTCGATCATCGTCTACTGGCCGCAGGCCCGCGAACTGATGATGTGGTGGGAAAAGCACGCTCACACGGTCCCCGCGCTCCGCGCGGCGCACCCCGATATCAAGCCGTTCGACGCTCCCGTCGGCTGGCGTCTCAACGGCGTCGAATTCTCCTATCCGGAGGCGCGTACGCCCGCGCTTTCGTCCACGACGATCGAAGTGAGGCCCGGGACGGCCGCGGTCATCACCGGCCCGTCCGGCTCCGGGAAAAGCACCTTGCTTTCGATCCTGCTGGGCGCGCTCGCGCCGACGAAAGGAGCCATCCAGATCTTGGACGAGTCCGGAAATCCACGCCCTCTCGCCGAGCGCCGCGCGGCGCTGCTTCGTAGCGTCGGCTACGTTGGGCCCGAAAGCTTCATCCTCGAGGGAAGCGTTCGAGAGAACCTCGTCTACGGTCTCGAGCGCACGCCGTCCGACGACGAGCTCTTCCGCGCGCTCGATCGCGCCCAGTGCCAGTTCATCCGGGAGATGCCGCGCGGGCTCGACCATCGCCTGACGGAGCAGGGGCAAGGATTATCGGCGGGGCAAAAACAGAGGCTCGCCCTGGCCCGCGCCCTGCTCAAAAATCCTCGGGTCCTCGTCCTCGACGAAGCGACGGCGAATCTCGATGCCGCGACGGAAGCGCGCCTCCTCGAAACGCTGCGCAAGCTGAAGGGCGCGATGACCATCATCGCAGCCACGCACCGGCCGGCTCTCCTGGCGTTAGCCGACAAGCGCGTCGAGCTCGAGAGCAGCGCCGCGGCTTCGGACGTCTAAAACGCGCCGCCGAGCCGCGGCAGGCGGTAGCCGAGGATGATCTTGGCGACCGTCGCGCTGACGCCCAGAGCCTCGTACTCGGTGGGCGGGGTCCAGCGCGCCGGGCAGGAAAGCGCGGTCTTCACGCAGGCGAGGACCGTCTCCGGATCGGCGCCGCTCAGGATGTTCGAGCCGGCCTCGAGCGTCTCCGGGCGCTCGGTCACGTCGCGCACGGTGACGTTTGGGACGCGGAACAGGCAGCACTCCTCCTGCACGGTGCCCGAGTCGGTCAGCACGCAGAGCGCGTTCTTCTCCAGCTGGACGAACTCGAAGAGGCCGAGCGGGTCCAGGACGCGCACGTCCTTGGAGGGCTTGACGCCCTTCGCCGCGGCCAGGCGCGCGCGCGTGCGCGGGTGGACGCTCCAGACCACGGGCTTGCCGTGCGCCTTCGCGACCGCGTTGAGGCCCGCGACGAGGTCCGCGAACCGCCGCGGATCGTCCACGTTCTCGGCGCGATGCAGGGTCGCCAGGAAGTAGCCGCCCCGGCGCAAGCCGAGCTCCTTGAGGGCGCCGCACTTGTCGATCTTGGCCGCGTTCTTGTCGAGCACCTCGCGGATCGGGTTGCCGGTCACGTAGACGCGCTCGCCCGGGATTCCCTCGGCGAGGAGGTTCTGGCGGCTGCGCTCGGTGTAGGGCATCAGCACGTCGCTCGAGTGGTCGATGACGCGTCGGTTGACTTCCTCCGGCACGCGGTCGTCGTAGCAGCGGTTGCCGGCTTCCATGTGGTAGACCGGCACGCCCAAGCGCTTGGCGATCAGCGCCGACAGCGCGCTGTTCGTGTCGCCGAGGACCAGCAGGCGGTCCGGGCGGACCTCCGCGATCGCCTTCTCGGTCCCGGCCAGGATGACGCCGATCTGCTCGGCGAGCGAACCCTTGGCGCCCAGGTAGCGGTCCGGCGCGCGCAGGCCGAGCTGCTCGAAGAACACGTCGTTGAGGTTCGGGTCGAAGTTCTGCCCCGTGTGGACGACGGTCTGCGCGCAGAGCCCGTCGAGGAGCGGGATCACCAGGCTCAGCCGGATGATCTCAGGGCGCGTGCCCAGGATGGTCAGGACCTTCATGCGTTCACCGCCTTCGCGACCAGGGTCTTGTACTGCGCCAGTTCCTCCACCATGCGGGAGATCGTCGGCGGCGCGTCATAGCCCGCGGCCTTCCAGAGCTCCGCGTTGGCGCGCGAATCGTCCGTCGCAAGCGTGCGGTCGACGGCCGCCCCGGAGCGCGACGCCGCGATAGAGAGGTCGCCGCGGCCGTAGGCGCGCGCGAAGAGGTCCAGGAGCTCGTGCTTAGTGACGGCGTCGGCGGGCACGACGTGGCGCAGGGCTCCGGGCTTCAGGCCCGCGCGGACGACGCCCGCGCAGAGGCGCGCGAAGTGGAGGGTCGTCACGCCGTTCCAACGGTGATCGACGAATCCTTTCAGAGATTCGCCGCGCGGCCGGGATAGGAACCAGGACAGGAGCGACGGGCCTTCCCCGAGCTCGGGGCCGACGATCGAGCTGCGCAGGTGGCTCATCGATGATGCGCGACACTCGCCGAGGCTCTTCGTCTTGCCGTAGACGTCGAGCGCGTCGTGCGGGTCGCTCTCGCGATAGCTGCCGCGCGCACCGCTGTAGACGCAGTCGGTCGCGATCTGCAGGACGCGGACGCCGGCGTCCGCGGCGGCGCGGCCCAGGCGCTGGGGAAAGAGCGCGTTGACGCGGATCGCGCGCTCCACGTCCGCGGCTTTCGTCTCGTCCATCCTCTGCTTGATGAGACCGATGCAGTTGACGGCGTAGCCGGCTCCGCGCAGGACGGCGGCCAACTCCCCGTCCGTCGCGGCCTCCGCGTCGAGGGCGCGCCAGGAGACCTCGGGGTAGGCCGCCTTCGCCGCGCCCGCCTCGGCACGCGCGGTCGCGACGGCCTGGAGATCCTTCTCGCGCGCGAGGACGTCCAGGACCATGTGCCCGAGCATCCCGCCCGCGCCGAGGACGACGATCTTCACGCGGCTTTCAACTCCGCCCGGACCTCTTCGGTGCTCAGCATCAGCTTCTTGGTCCCGGCGACGTCGAGTCGCGCGGTGTTGGCCGACGTGTAGTCGTCGAGGGCTGCCTCGCGGCGGTCGCCCTCGGAGAAATACTTCGCATAGTTCAGCCCGCGACTGTCCATGCGCACGCGAAAGAAATCCCCCATGTCGACGGCGCGCGACAGCTCCTCGCGCGTGGCCAGCGTCTCGTGCAGCTTCTCGCCGTGGCGGATGCCGATGGTCTTGACGGCCGCATCGGACTTGAAGAGCTGCTTCGCGGCCTCGGCCAGGTCCCCGATGGTGGCGGCGGGCGCCTTGCGGATCAGGATGTCGCCCGGCCCCGCGTGCTCCAGCGCGAACACAACCAGGCCGATCGCCTGGCTCAGCGGCAGGAGGAAGCGCGTCATGCCGGGATCGGTGACGGTGATCGGCTTGCGTTCCTTGATCTGCTTGATGAAAAGAGGAATCACCGAGCCGCGCGAGGACATCACGTTGCCGTAGCGCACGCAGGAAACGACGGTGCCGCCCGGTCGTTGAACGCGGGCGATCGAGAGGGCGACCTTCTCCATCAGCGCCTTCGTCGTGCCCATCGCGTTGATTGGATAGACCGCCTTGTCGGTGCTCAGGCAGACGACCTTCTTGACGCCGTGGGCGACGGCCGACTCGACGACGTTGCGGCTCCCGACGATGTTCGTCATGACCGCCTGCATCGGAAAGAACTCGCAGGACGGAACCTGCTTGAGCGCGGCCGCGTGGAAGACCATGTCCACGCCGGCCATCGCGTGATCCACGCTGTCCCGGTCGCGGACGTCGCCGATGTGGAACTTGACGCGCGGGTCGCCGAGCTCGATGCGCATGTGCTCCTGCTTGAGCTCGTCGCGGCTGAAGATGCGGATCTCGCGAAAGCCGAGATCCCAGACGTGGCGGACCATCGCCTTGCCGAAGGAGCCGGTGCCTCCGGTGATCAGGATCGTCTTGCCTTTGAACAGGTTCTTGCGCATGGGTCTAGTCTAGGAAATTCTCCGTGCCGCGGCACGGCCGTACATCGCGCGCGCCGCCGCGGCGACCTTCCCCGCCTCCATCCGGTCCTCAAGCAGCGCGGCGTTGGCGGCGGCCGCGGCGTCGACGAGGGCGTCGTCGGTCAGCGCGCGGCGCAGGGCCACGGCGACGGCGCGGGGGTCTTCTGCGGAGACGAACAGGCAGCCCTTGCCATTCTCCAGCCACTCGTCGCAGGCGCCGGTGTCGCTCTGGACAGGGAACGAGCCCATAACCGCGGCTTCGAGGAACGAGGACGGGACGCCGTCGCTGACGCTGAGCCCGATCGAAACGCGGGAAGTCCCGTGCAGACGCAGCATCTCCTCGTGCGGCGTGCCCTTCGGCACGAAGATCACGGGCACGCCGGTCCGTTCGTGAAATCGGCGCGCCTCGGATGATATCTCCGAGACGTAGACCAGGAGTTCAAAGTCCTTCAGAAGCTCCGCGCAGGACTCGAGCGCCTTCAGCGCGACGAGCGCGCGTCCAGCCCAGCCCTGGTAGCCCTTGAGCATGATCCGGCGGCGTTTCGACGGCGCCATCGGGCTCCGCAGGCGGCGGACCTCTTCGACCGCGAACCCGCCCGTTGCGGGAATCACGGGGAGGACGACTCCGCGAAAGCCGAACTCGCGGCCCAGCCGCACGTCTCGCTCGCACTCGCATTGGTAGAAATCGCAATTCGCCAGCGTCTGGCGGATGAGCGGCGCGTGCTCGGTCGACTTTCCAAATCGACTGATGTCGCTTCCCCACGGAGTGACGATCCACGGCGGGAAGCCCGCGGCGCCGAGCCGCTTCTTGGCGTCGAGCGTCAGATAGCCGCCGTGCTGGATCTCGAGCGAGTGGATCACGTCCGGCTTCAACTCCTGGATCAGCCGGCCGAGCGCGTCGAGGCGCGCGCCGGGCCGGAGCAGGCGGCGCGCCCTTCGGAGCGCCCGCGCCGGGAGCGAGTTCCCGCCCGAGGCGCCGTGGACCTTCGCCTCGGCCGGCAGGGCGGGGTGCGCGCCGGCGGCGTCGAAAGAGGAGAAAACGTGCAGTTCCCAGCCTTGTCCGGCCAGCTGGGAGATCCAGCGCGCCGTGTGCACGCTGCCGGCCGGGGCGACGAACAGGACGCGCACGGAGGCTACGATCTCAGCGGCGCGCTCGCCGGGCGCCGGAGCAGGCCGAGGACCTTGTTGGCGGCCTTGCCGGCCAGCCACGCGTAGACGGCCGCGTCGCGCGGGCCGAGTCGGCCGCCGCCGCGCTCGTAGGCGAGCGCCGACGCGCGCGGCAGCTTGCGCAGGGCGTAGAGCGCCCCGAGCGACTTGAAGTAGCGCGACGCGCTCCAGCCCCGGAAGCCTTCCACCTCGGAATCCGGCATATCCGCGAGGAAGGCGGCGCAGAGATCGTCGACTTCGCGCCGGTCGTAGGCCTTCATCGAGGCCCGGTCGGGGTGCTCGCGCGCCTGGATGAAGACGCCGGGAACTCGGCTGAAGCGCCAGGTCTTGGCCAGGCGCAGCCACAGGTCGTAGTCCTGCGTGGTGCGCAGGGACGGGTTGAACGGCGGCTTGCCGCCGAAGCACTTCGCGGGGACCAGCATCGCGCAGCCGTGCAGGAAGCCGGTGATCATGTTCTCGGCGCGGAAGTAGCGCGGCTCGACGGGCCTCATGCGAACGGTCTCCCGGATCTTGCCGTCCGGACCGATCACGTCGAAGTCCCCGTACAGGACGTCGTCCCAGCGGTCGTTGGCGCGCATCCAGTCGACCTGGATCCGGAGCTTGTCCGGGTAGTAGACGTCGTCGTGACTGAGCCAGGAGAAGTACTCCCCGCGCATGTTCGCGACGCCCAGGTTCAGCGCGGAGCCGCAGCCGCCGTTGGGCTGGGAGAAATAGCGGATGCGGCCGCCGTAGGAGCGCGCGATCGCGTCCGTGCGGCCCCCATCGCGCGAGCCGTCGTTGACGACGACGACCTCGACGTTCTTGTAGGTCTGCGCGAGGGCGCTGTCGATCGCCTGCGCCATGAAATTCGAGCCGTTGTAGACCGGGATGACGACGGAGATCAGCGGATTCATGGCGGACTCAGCGCCCCGGCTTCCGGAACCGGAAGAGGCCGCAGGCGTAGTCCGCGTCGGCGACGAGCGCCGGATCGGCGTTCTCACGGTAGCGCCCGCCGTCGTCGACGCAGGAGAACTCGACGGGCTCCAGCCCGGGGAGCATCTCGAGCACCTGCGCGGGGGAGTGCACGCGGTGGGCGTTGAAGCAGAGGCGCGGGGCGCCGACGGGCAGGGCGAAGTAGAGGTCGCCGCCGGGAGCCAGGACGCGGCTCAGCTCCGCCGCGGCCTTCCGGGTCCCGAGCGGGTCGAGCGGGTCGCCGTAGCGGCCCAGTCCGATGTGCTCGGGCACGTGCAGGCAGGAGAGCGACCGGACCGTTCCGTCGCCGTACGGGAGCTCCAGGACGCTGCCCGCCTCGCACGCCAAGTCGGGCAGGTCCGCGCCGAGGGGGCGGATGTCGACGAACGTCGTCGGCACGAACGCGCTCAAGAGCCCCACAAAGATCGCCTGGCCGCCGACGTCGACGTGCCGCTCGGGGCGCGCGGCCGCGATCCGGCGCGCCGCCCAGCAACCCATGTGGAAGTAGTGCGCGTCGAAGGGCGTCGCCGCGATCTTGTCGTGGAGCTGGGGGTAGAGGTCGCGCAGGCGGATCGGCTCGGCCCCGGGCGTCCGCGCGTAGCGCGCCCAGTCGCGGAGGAACCACGGCAACGCCGCGACGGCCGCAACGAAGCGCCGCGGGTCGAAGAACGGAATCAGGCAGTGGTTGAACGTCTTGAGCGTCCGTTTGATGGCGGGGTCCATGGGGCCGGCGAAAGTGATATTATCAAATCCGCACCGCGCCCATGGCCGACACGCCGACGCTGCCGCGAAGCCTCAAACTGCGCCTGCACCAGGGCTTGAAGTCCTTCGTCATGGGCTCCCCGGTTCTCCGCCGGCCTTCGAGCGCCTACCTGCGCCGCCGGCTCCATCGCGGCTACGCGGCGCGCGCCGACTTCTACGCGCGCCGCGCCGATGAGCTCGGCCTGGCCTACTCGGAGGAGGCGACGACCGCCGCCGTCCGCCGCCGGCTGGCCGAACGCGGCCGGACCCCGAAGCCCAAGCGCCTCGGCGACATCCACACCTTCGTCTTCCTGTCCGGCCAGGGCTGGCACGAGACGCTGATGCCCGATCTGGAGGAGCTGGGCCCGGTCACCCGATTCGACTACATCGCGAAGGGCTACCGCTGGCCGGAGCTCGTGCGCGCCGGCCGCGAGGGACTGCGCCAGCGCGAGGAACTGAACTCCCTGATCCTTCCCGCGCTGCGCGAGGCGCACGCGCGGCGGCCGGTCGACTGGGTCTTCGTCTACGCCTCCGGCTACGAGATCAAGGCCGAGACGGTCCGCCGCATCACGGAGGAGACCGGCCTGCCGACGGTCAACATGTGCCTGGACGACAAGCACAGCTGGAGCGGCCGCTGGCTCGGCGACCACTCCGGCGGCCAGGACGGCATCGTCGGCGCCTTCGACCTGGCCTGGACGACCGCGCGCGTGGCCTGCGAGTGGATCATGGTCGAGGGCGGCCGCCCGCTCTGCCTGCCCGAGGGCTTCGACGCGCGCACGTACCGCCCCCTCGAGACTCCGAAGGACATCCCGGTCAGCTTCGTCGGCGAGGCCTACGGCTTCCGGATCGACGTGATCGAGCACCTGCGCCGACGCGGCGTCCCCGTGCAGACCTTCGGGCGCGGCTGGGGCCCGTTCATCTCCAACGACGAGTTCCTCCGGGTCCTCCACCGCAGCCGCATCAACCTGGGCATGGGCGGCATCCTGCACTCCGAGGACCTCGTGAACCTCAAGGGTCGAGACTTCGAGGTCCCCGCCACGGGCGGCGGAGTGTACCTGACGACCTACAACCCCGATCTCGCGCGCTACTTCGCGATCGGCGACGAGATCCTCTGCTACAGCGGCCGCGAGGACCTCGTCGACCAGATCCGCTACTACCTGAAGCATCCCGACGAGGCCGCCGCGATCGCCGCGCGCGGGCGCGCGCGCTGCCTGCGCGAACACCGCTGGCTGCACCGCCTGCAGAAGGTCTGCGGGGTCCTGGGACTGACGGCGGACGGCGCCTAGCGCCCCGGCACGCGGCGTCTCTGGAGCGCCAGGCGCAGGCGCGCCGGGACGAACGCGGCCGCCAGCGGCGTCAGGAGGTGCGGGGCGTTCCGCCACGAGTAGCCGTAGCGGCTCATCGCCCGCCACCGGACGCGCGTCTTGTTCCACTGCTCGCGGAGCTTGTAGACCGCGCCCGACGGCGCGCGGTAGGCGCCCAGCACCTGCGGGACGTTCGCGCCCGCGTGGCGCGCGACCAGCCGCAGGAACAGGTCGTAGTCCTCGGAAAAGACGAGCCTTTCGTCGTAGCCGCCGGCCTCCTCGAAGGCCTCCTTGCGGACCATGACCGTCGAGTGGATGAAGCAGTTGCTGCGGAGCATCGCGGACCGAACGTCCTCCGGCTCGACCGGCTGGCGCCACTCGCGCTTCGTCCCGTCGGGCTCGATCCAGTCCGCCCACGTCCCGCAGAGCGCGATCTCCGGCCTCGCGTCGAGCAGCGCCGCCTGCCGCGCGAGACGATCCGGGTAGGCGAGGTCGTCCGCGTCGAGCATCGCGACGTAGGGGGCCCGCGCCTCGCGGACGGCGACATTGCGCGCGCGCGAGCGCCCCGCGTTGGCCTGCCGGACGACCCGCAGGCGCGGGTCCGAGATCCGCGCGAGGACCTCCGGCGTCGCGTCGGTCGAGCCGTCGTCCACGACGACGACCTCGAGGTCGCGCAGGGTCTGGGCGAGGGCGCTGCGCACCGCCCGCTCGATCGTGGCGGCGCCGTTGTAGACGGGGATGACGACGGAGACCTTGGGGGCGGAGCTCATCGGGCGAGGAGGCATCTCGCTCCGACATGATAGCGTGCGGGGCTCCGAGCGTCAAATGATAGAATAGACGCTCTATGACGCGCGCCAGCAGAAGCATGGCAGGGATTCTGACCGAAATCCGCCGCGTGATGGATTGCGAGGCCGACGCCCTGCGGCGGGCCCGCCGGGCCGTCGACGCCTCCTATGCCCGCGCCGTCGAACTGCTGGCCGCCTGCCGCGGCAAAGTCCTCCTGACCGGCGTCGGCAAGTCCGGCGCGATCGCGCAGAAGATCGCGGCGACGTTCACTTCGACGGGCACCCCCGCCGTCTACCTGGACCCGACCGAGGCGATGCACGGCGGCATGGGCCTGGTCCGGCGCGGGGACGTCGTCCTCGCCCTCGGCAAGTCGGGCGAATCCGACGAGTTGAGCGCCCTCCTGCCCCACCTGCGCGCGCGGGGAGCGAAGGTGATCGCGCTGACCGCGAACCCGCGCTCGACGCTCGCGCGGCGCGCGACGATCGTCCTGCACGCCCCCGTCGCCGAGGAGGCCTGCCCGCTGAACCTGGCGCCGACGTCGAGCACGACGGTCGCGCTCGCGGTCGGCGACGCGCTCGCGGTCGCGCTGATGCGCCGCCGGGGCTTCGGCGCGGGAGACTTCGCGCGCAACCACCCGGGCGGGCGCCTCGGCCGGCGGCTGAGCCTGAAAGTCTCCGACGTGATGCGCGCCGGCGACGAGAATCCGACCGTGCGCGTCGACGCCGGCGTGCGCGCCCTCCTCGTCGAGATCACGCGCCGTCAGGCCGGCGCCGCGTCGATCGTCGACGCGCGCGGCCGCTTCCTGGGTCTGGTGACGGACTACGATATCCGGCGCGCGCTCGAAGGCGGCAGGAACCCGTTCCGCCTCCCGATCCGCGCGATCATGAACGCGAAGCCGACGACGATCTCCCCGGAAGAGTCCGCCGCGCGCGCCGTCTCGGTCATGGAAGACCGCCGCACGCCGTTCAACGTCTTGCCCGTCGTCGACCGCCGCGGCCGAGCCGTGGGACTCGTGCAGATTCACGACCTCCGCGCGCGAGGACTCTGACGAGGCTCCTCTCTCCGGTCGCCGCCGCCCTCGTCCTGGCGGCCCTGGCCCTGCCGGTCTCGATCGCCGCGTCCAACGTCGCGCTGGGCCTGCTGGCCGTCGCGCTCCTCCTGCGCGCGCGCGCCGACGGGCGGCGGATGCTGGCGGCCTGGCGCTCGGAACCGGCGCTGGGGGCGCTGGTCCTCTACGGCGCCGCGGGACTGCTCGCGGCTCTGCTCTCGGCCTGGCCCGCGGCGGCGGCGCGCGACGCGCTGAAGGACTGGCACCGCCTCTGGTCGCTGGGGCTCTTCGCGGCGGCGCTGGCCGTCGAGCCCGAGGCCCCGGTCCTGCCCGCGCTGGCCGCCTCCTTCGGACTCATGGCGCTGATCGGCTCGGCCCAGCCTCTGTCCGCCGGCTGGGGCGCCTGGGGAAACCACCGCGCGCACGGCTTCGTCCATCCGGTCGTCTACGGCGAGCAGATGGCGCTGGCGGTCCTCGGCGGCCTCAGCTTTCTTATCCGCCCCGATCGGCGCTGGCCGCGCGCGGCCGCGGGGCTTCTCGTCGTCCTCGCCGCGGCGGCGCTGTACCTGAGCCAGACGCGCATGGCTCTCTTCGCCGCCGCGCTCGGCTTCGGCGCGCTGCTCCTGCGCGAGGCCCGCGCGCGGCGCTGGCTGTTTCCCGCCCTTCTGCTGACCGCGGCCGCCGCCGTCTCCTGGCAGTACCTGCCGACCGAGGGCCGCACGCTGACCGCGGTCTTCGAACGCTACAGCCCGAACAACCCCCAGCAAGCGCGCTTCGCGCTGTGGGACGCCGCCTGGAAGATGTTCGAAAAGCATCCGTTGACCGGCGTCGGCCCGAGCGGCTATCGGCGCGACTTCGAGCGCTACCACCCGGCGCCCGTCGGCGGCCAGGCCGACTGGGGCTCCGCCCACGACCTCTATCTCCACCAGCTGGCCGAGCGCGGCCTGCTGGGCGAGGCCGCCCTCCTGCTGCTCCTCTGCGTCCTGCTCCTGCGCGCCTGGCGCGCGGCGCGCGACGGGGGCGCGGCCGCGCTGTGGGCCGCGGCGGCGATCCCCGCCTTTCTGGCGATGAACCTGACCGAAACCGCCTTCCAGAACGAGCAGTTCGCGGCCCTGCTCCTGCTGATCTGGGCCTGCGGCACGGCGCCCCTGCGCCGCGGCGGCGAAATCATATAATCTCGCCATGTCCGGCGCGCGCAAGACGCTGTCGATCCTGATTCCGGTCTACAACGAGAAGGACACGGTCCTCGAGCTCCTGCGCCGCGTCGAGGCGGTCGCGCTCCCGGTCGACAAGCAGATCGTGATCGTCGACGACGGCTCGACCGACGGCACGCGCGCCCTGCTGTCCGGCCTGACGCCGGGCCGCGCGATCGTCGTCCTGCACGAGGCCAACCGCGGCAAGGGCGCCGCCCTGCGCACCGCACTCGCGCGCGCGACCGGCGACTTCGTCATCGTGCAGGACGCCGACCTCGAGTACGACCCGACCGACTACCCGCAGATGCTGGCGCCGCTCCTCGACGGCCGCGCCGACGCCGTCTACGGCTCGCGCTTCCTCGGCGGCCCGCACCGCGTGCTGTTCTTCTGGCACTACTTCGGCAACCGGCTCTTCACGCTGATCACGGACGTCCTCTACGACATCAACCTGACGGACATGGGGACCTGCTACAAGGCGTTCGTGACGGAGAAGCTCAAGGCGATCCCGCTCAACAGCGAGCGCTTCGGCATCGAGGCCGAGATCACGGCCAAGATCTGCAAGCGCCGCCTCCGGATCTACGAGGTCCCGATCTCCTACTCCGGCCGCACCTACGCCGAGGGCAAGAAGATCACCTGGAAGGACGGCTTCTCGTACCTGCGCTGCCTCCTGCGCTACCGTGTCGCGGACTGAGCGCGGCGCGCGGCGATGATCAAGGTCTTCGAGGTCGTCGAGTGCGGCGGCCCCGGCGGGACGGGCGAGCAGGTGGCCGCGATCTGCAACGGCCTGGACCCGGCGCGCTTCGAGGTCTCGCTCGTCTACGCGGTGCGCGGCGGCACGCCCGAGGCGTACCGCGCCAAGTGCGCGGGCGCGAAGGCCGCCTACTACGTCGGCGAGATGACGCGCGAGATCTCCCCGGCCCTGGACGCCGCGGCCCTGCGGCGCCTGCGCCGCCTGTTCGCCGAGCACCGCCCCGACGTCGTGCACGCGCACTCGTCGAAGGCCGGGATCCTGGCCCGCGCGGCGGCCAAGGCCGCCGGCGTGCCGCGCGTCTTCTACAGCCCGCACGGCTACGGCTTCCTGATGCGCGACCGCTCGCGGGCCTCGCGCGCGCTCTACCGGCTGGCCGAGAAGGCCGCCGCGCGCGTCGGCGAGACGATCGCGATCTCGCCGAGCGAGGCCGCCTTCGCGCGCGGGCTGTCGAAGAAGCCGGTCCACGTCGTCTGCGACGCCTACCTCGGGGACTTCCCGGAGCCGCTCCCGCACGACGGCCTCGTCGTCGGCTCCTGCGGACGCATGACGTACGCCCGCGACCCCGACGCCTGGCTCCTGCTCGCCCAGCGCCTGACCGACTCCCGCAACGGGGTGCGCTGCGCCTGGATCGGCGGCGGCGAGGACGAGGCCCGCGTCCGCGGGCACCTGGGCGACATGAACCTGGCCGGGCGCGTCGAGGTCACGGGCTGGCTGGAGGCCGCGGCCGCGCGCGAGCGCCTGCGCGGCCTCGACGTCTTCGTCCACTACTCGCGCTGGGACGCGCTCCCCAACGCGGTCCTCGAGGCGATGGCCGCGGGCCTGCCGGTCGTCGCCTCCGACGTCCCCGGCAACCGCGACGTCGTCGTCGACGGCGAGACCGGCTTCCTGGCCCGCTCCGAGAAGGAGCTTCTCGAGCTCTGCCAGCGCCTGCTCGACGACCCCGCCCTGCGCGCGCGCCTGGGCGCGGCGGGGCGCGAGCGCGTGCGCCGCGAATTCTCGCGCGAGCGGATGTTCGCCGGGCTCTCGCGCCTCTACTCGGGCGGCGCGCGCTGAGGCGGAGACCGATGTGTTACGATAGACGGCGCTCGCGCGCGAATCGATGAAGACGAGAGTCCTCCTGACGGGCGGCGGCGGCATGGTCGGCCGCAATTTTCTGGAGCATCCGCGCGCCGCAAGCTTCGAGGTGCTCGCTCCGCCCCGCCGCGAGCTCGACCTGCTCGACGCGCCGGCCGTCGCCGCGTTCCTGAAGGTCCATCCCGTCGATGTCGTCGTCCACGCGGCGGGACGCGTGGGGGGCATCCAAGCCAACATGCGCGAGCCGTCGCGCTACCTGCTCGAGAACTGGGACATGGGCCGCAACCTGGTGCTCGCCGCGCGCGCGGCCGGCGTCAAGAAGCTGATCAACCTCGCCAGCTCGTGCATGTACCCGCGCAATTCTCCCGACCCGCTCGCGGAGTCGGACGTCCTGACGGGCGAGCTCGAGCCGACGAACGAGGGCTACGCTCTGGCGAAGATCGCCGTCGCGCGCCTGTGCCGCTACGTCTCTCGCGAGACGCCCGACTTCCGCTACAAGACCCTCATCCCGTGCAACCTCTACGGCCGCCACGACTCGTTCGATCCCGCACGGTCCCACATGGTCCCGGCCGTGATCCGCAAGATCCACCTCGCCAAACTGCGCGGCGAGAAGACCGTAGAGATCTGGGGCGATGGGACGGCCCGCCGCGAGTTCATGTACGCGGGCGACCTTGCCGACTGCCTGCACGAGGCGCTCGCGCGCTACGACGCTCTCCCCGACGAGATGAACGTCGGTCTCGGCCGGGACCTCTCCATCGACGAGCACTACCGCGCGGCGGCCGAGGCGATCGGCTGGACCGGGACCTTCGTTCACGACGCCTCGAAGCCGGTCGGCATGTCGCGCAAGCTCGTCGACGTCTCGCGCGCCACGGCGTGGGGCTGGCGCGCGCAGACATCCCTGCGCGACGGTCTCGCGCGGACGTACGAGTTCTTCCTGACGACCCCGGAGGCTCGCCCGTGAGCAAAATCCGAACCCTCCGCTATCCGCTGGCCAGCACGACCTGGGACTCCGCCGAGCGCGCCGCGATGCGCCGCGTCATCGTCTCCGGGAAGTTCACGATGGGCGAAAACGTCCGCCGCTTCGAACGCGTCTTCGCGCGCCGCGTCGGGTCGAAGCACTGCGTGATGGTGAACTCGGGCTCCTCCGCCAACCTGCTGATGGTCGCCGCGCTGTTCTACCGCCGCAAGGACCGGCTCGAGCGAGGCGACGAAGTCATCGTCCCGGCCGTCTCCTGGAGCACGACCTACGCCCCGCTCCATCAGTACGGACTCAAGATCAAATTCGTCGACATCGACCCCGACACGCTCAACTTCGACCTGGCGAAACTGGCCTCCGCCGTGACCGCGCGGACCCGGGCGATCTTCGCGGTGAACCTGCTCGGCAATCCGAACGACTTCGACGCGATCCGGCGGATCATCGGCCGGCGCAGCGTGCTCCTCCTGGAGGACAACTGCGAGTCGCTGGGGGCCGTCTTCAAAGGCCGACAGACCGGCACCTTCGGCCTGATGGGCAGCTTCAGCTCCTTCTTCAGCCACCACATCTCGACGATGGAAGGCGGCATGGTCGCGACCGACGACGACGAACTCGCCCAGATCGTGACCTGCCTGCGCGCCCACGGCTGGACCCGCGAGCTGCCCGCGAGGAACGCCGTCTGCGGGACGAAGAGCGCGGATCCTTTCGAGGAGTCCTACCGCTTCGTCCTGCCCGGCTACAACCTGCGCCCGCTGGAGCTCAGCGGGGCCATCGGCGTCGAGCAGGTCAAGAAACTGCCGCGTCTGATCGCCGCGCGTCGCCGCAACGCAGCGCTGTTCCGGGAGCTCATGCGCGAGTTCCCGGACTTCCGGATTCAGGAGGAGCTCGGCCGCAGCAGCTGGTTCGGCTTCAGCCTGGTCGTGCGGCCAGGAGCCCCGTTCTCGCGCGCCGCGGCCCTGCGGGCCCTCGCGGAGCACGGCGTGGAGACCCGCCCCATCGTCGGCGGGAATTTCGCCAAGAACGAGGTCGTGCGCTGGTTCGACGCCTCCGTCCACGGGACGCTCACCGCCGCCGAGGAGATCGACCGCCGCGGCTTCTTCGTCGGAAATCATCATTACGACCTGCGGCGCCAGTTCACGTTGCTGAAGAAGGCCCTGTCCCGCCTGCCCCGCCGATAGCTCCGGCCGGGCGCGGCGAATTGATATAATCCGTCGATGGCTCTCCGAGCCCCGCGCTCCCGACGGGCGGACGGGTCCGCCGTCGCGGCTCCCGCGGCGGGGCTCCCCCCCTGGCTGCGCCACGCCCTGCGCACCGTCTGCCACCTCGCCTTCGACGCGGCGGCGGTCGCGGCCGCCTACCGCCTCGCCTTCTGGGGCCGCTTCGAGTGGGCGCCGTTCGTCTCGCGCGTGCCGCTGGCGGGCAGCCCGGTCGCCTGGAGAGCCTACGAGCCGGTCCTTTACGCCGCCGTGCCCCTCTGGCTGGTCCTGCTCTACTCGAACCGGCTCTACACGGCCGCCTGGCTGAGCCCGTCCGACCGCTTCCTGCAGGTCCTGAAGTCGAGCGCGCTCGGCACGGGGACGGTCCTCGTCGCCGCGTTCCTCTACTCGCGCCTGGCCTACTCGCGGCTGATGCTGGCCGGGGTCTTCCCGCCGGCGGTGCTCCTGCTCAGCGCGAGCCAGGCCGCCGCGCTGTGGATCGACGGGCTCCTGGCGCGCCGCGAGGCGGCGCGGCCGGTCCTGCTGATCGGCGGCGGGCCGATCGCCGAGCTCCTGCGCGAGCGCATCCTGGCCCGCCATCCCGGCGCCGACGTCCGCGAGCTCGCGAACCTGCCGGAAGCCGCGGAGCTCGAGCGCCGCCTCGACGAGCGCGACTACTGCGAACTGATCCTCCTGCGCGCCGGCGGGGAGCGCGAGCGAGTGCTCGCGGCGGCCGAGGCCTGCGACGCCCGCGGCATCGGCTTCAAGCTGGTGCCCGACCTCCTCGAGATCCGGCTGGGCGAGGTGCAGATGGACCCGCACCTGGGACTGCCCGCCTACCGGATCAAGCACGAGTCGCTGACGCGCGCGAACTTCGCGGCCAAGCGCGCCTTCGACCTGCTCTTCTCGTCCCTGCTCCTGCTGGCGACCGCCCCGCTGTGGCTGGCGATCTCCCTGGCGATCGCGCTCGACTCGCGCGGCCCGGTCCTCTTCAAGCAGAAGCGCTACGGCCTGAAGGGCCGGCCGTTTTCGGCCTTCAAGTTCCGCACGATGGCCGCCGACGCCGAGACGCGCGTCGCCGACGTGAAGGGCCTCAACGCGCACGGCGGGGCCTTCTTCAAGGCGAAGAAGGACCCGCGCGTGACCCGCGTCGGGCGCTACCTGCGCCGCTTCTCGCTCGACGAGTTCCCGCAGTTCCTGAACGTCCTGCGCGGCGAGATGAGCGTCGTCGGCCCCCGCCCGCTCGCGCTGACGACCGGCGAGGTCGAGGCCCTCGAGCGCGACTTCGGCGCGACCGCGCGCAAGCGCGCGAACCTGCTCCCCGGCATCACCGGGCTGTGGCAGGTCTCCGGGCGCTCGGACGTGTCCAGCGAGCAGCGCTTCGCGCTGGACCTCTACTACATCGAGCACTGGTCCCTGGGGCTCGACCTGGAGATCATCCTGAGGACGCCGTACGTGATGCTTTTCGGAAAAGGAGCCTACTAGTGACCGCGACCGCGACGGACATCCCTCTTCTTTCGATCAAGGCGCAGAACGCCGCGCTGGCCGCCGAGCTCAAGGAAGCCGTCGGCCGCGTGCTCGACTCGGGCGCCTTCATCCTCGGCCCCGAGAACAAGGCCTTCGACCGCGAGTTCGCCGAGGCCCTCGGCGCCGCGCACTGCCTCGGCGTCGCGTCGGGCACCGCCGCGCTCGAGCTGGCCCTCGAGGCGCTCGGCGTCGGCCCCGGCGACGAGGTGATCGTGCCCGCCTTCACGTTCATCGCGACCGCGACCGCGGTCTCGATCCTGGGCGCCAAGCCGGTCTTCGCCGACGTCGACCCCGCGACGTTGACGCTCGACGCGAAGTCGGCCGAGCGCCTGGTCACGAAGAAGACGAAGGTCCTCCTGCCCGTCCACCTGTTCGGGCACCCGGCCGACATGGACGCGATCCTGGCGCTGGCGAAGGCGAAGGGTCTCAAGGTCGTCGAGGACTGCGCGCAGTCGCACCTGGCCGCCTACAAGGGCCGCGCGACCGGCACGCTCGGCGACGCCGGCGCGTTCAGCTTCTACCCGACGAAGAACCTCGGCGCGGCCGGCGACGCCGGCATGCTGTCGACCGGCGACCAATCCTTGCGCGACCGCCTGCTGGAGCTGCGCAACTGCGGGCGCGCGGCCGGCGCGTCCTATCGCTACGTCCGGGTCGGCAGGAACAGCCGCCTCGACGAGATCCAGGCCGCGGTCCTGCGCGTGAAGCTGGGGCGACTGAAGTCCTGGAACGAGTCGCGCCGCCGCCTCGCCGGGCTCTACGCCGAGGGCCTGTCCGGCCTGCCCTTGCGCCTGCCGCCGCAGGGCGGCGCCGGCACCGAGCCGGTCTTCCACCTCTACACGGTGCGCTGCGAGCGCCGCGACGCGCTCGCCGAGCACCTGAAGCGGCGCGGGATCGGCTGCGGCGTCTACTACCCGGACCCCCTGCACCTGACCGAGCCCTACGCGCCGCTGGGCGGGCGCGAGGGACAGCTGCCGGTCTCCGAGAAGGCCGCGCGCGAGGTCCTGTCCCTGCCGATGTTCGCAGAGCTCGCCGATGCCGACGTCGCGCGCGTCTGCGACGCGGTCCGCGCCTTCTTCCGCTAGGGCGTCCCGCGTGGCCCGCATCCTCTTCGTCTCCACCTCGACGACGCTCGGCGGAGCGGAGAAGACGCTGTTCGCGCTGGCGACCCTGCTGGACCCGAAGAAGCACCAGGTCGCGGCCGTCGTCAGCGTCAAGCCGGAGGGCCACTACGCGCGCCGCCTGCGCGAGCAGGGGATCAAGGTCGAGAGCCTGGGGCTGACGCGCCGCCCCGGCCCGGGCGACGCGAAGCGTCTGGCCGAGATCGTCGCGCGCGAGCGTCCGGACGTCGTCCACGCGCTGATGTACCAAGCGATCCAGCTCGCGCGCGCGGCCAAGCCCCGCGTCGGCTTCCCGTTCAAGCTGGTCAGCTCGCCCCGCGTCAACTACCGCTCGCGCTCGTGGTGGACGCTCCTCGTCGACCGCTGGCTGAAGGAGCGCGACGACCTGCTGATCGCCGAGTGCGAGGCCTCGCGCCGCTTCCTGATCGGCCGCCTCGGCTACTCGCCGTCGAAGGTGGTCGTCGTGCGCAACGGCGTCGACCTCGCCGGCTGGCCGACGTCGAAGATCGACCGGCGCAAGAAGCGTCTCGAACTGCGCCTGGGCGCCGACGACGTCCTCGTCGGCGCGGTCGGACGCCTCGACCGGCAGAAGGGATTCTCGACGCTGATCGAGGCGATGGCGCGCCTGAAGGGGACGCCGGTCCGCTGCGCGATCCTGGGCGAGGGCCCCGAGCGGGCGCGCCTCGAGGCGCTGATCCGCCGCCGCGAGCTCGAGCGCACGACCTGGCTTATCGGAGAATGCGGCGAGATCCCGGCTTGGCTCTCCGCGTTCGACGTCTACTGCCTCCCGTCGCTGTGGGAGGGCCTGCCCAACGCCCTCCTCGAGGCGATGGCGCTCGGCCTGCCGGTCGTCGCGTCCCGCGTCGACGGCGTGCCCGAGGCCGTGACCGACGGAGTCGACGGCCTGCTCGTCCCGCCGGCCCGCCCGGCGGCCCTCGCGCGCTCCCTGCGCGCGCTCGC
>JAGWRY010000059.1 GCA_028869495.1 Elusimicrobiota bacterium
GAGCAGGTCATCAGCGGGGTCAGGAGGATCGCGACCAGGCGGCGCTTCTCGCTGGCGATCGTGCGCGCGGCCATCACGCCCGGGATCGCGCAGGCGAAGCCGGACAGGAACGGGATGAAGACCTTGCCGTCCAGGCCGAAGGGCCGCAGCGCCCGGTCCACCATCGCGCCGGCGCGCGGCAGGTAGCCGCTCTGCTCGAGCGTGCCGATCAGCAGGAACAGGATCGCGATCTGGGGCACGAAGACGACGACGGCCGAGATTCCCGGGATCGCGCCGTCGCACAGAAAGCTCGACAGCAGGCCCGCCGGCAGGTGCGCGCGCAGGAGCTCCGCGCCGGCCGCGAGACCCGCGCCGAGCAGGTTCATCAGCGGCTGGGCCCAGGAGAACAGCGCCTGGAAAAGAAGGAACATCGTCGCGGCCAGGATCAGCGGGCCGGCGACGGGATGCAGGAGGACGCGGTCGATGCGGATCGAGCGCGCGACGGTCTCGAGCATCGCGCCCGGGGGCAGACGCACGCCGGCCGCGCAGGCCCGCGCGGAGGCCTCGACGGCGTCCTCCTGCAGGGCGCTCAGGACGCCCTTCGGGGCGGAGCGGAAGTCGAGGGCCGCGGTGAGATCGGCGCGCAGCGGGCGGGGGCGCATCAGCGCGCGCACCGCGTCGAGCCCCTCGCCGGCGCGCGCGGAGGCGGCGACGACCGGGACGCCGAGCTCGCGCGAGAGGGCCTCGGCGTCGAGCTCGACGCCGTTGAGGCGCGCCTCGTCGGCCATGTTCGCGACGAGGGCGACGGGGTAGCCGGCGGCCTTCAGCCCCGCCGCGAGCGCCGCGCAGTTGGACAGGTTGCTGGCCTCTCCGACGCAGAGGATCAGCAGGTCGGCGGCTTCGTCGGCGCACTCGGACAGGAAGCGGAAGGCGACGCGCTCGTCGCCGGTCTCCGGGAGCAGCGAGTGGGTGCCGGGCAGGTCGACGACCTCGACGTCCTCGCCGTCGAGCAGGACGGCCCCGGAGGCCTTCTCGACGGTGCAGCCGGCGAAGTTCGCGACGCGCTGGCGGCCGCCGGTCAGCGCGTTGAAGAGGGTCGTCTTGCCGGTGTTCGGGCGGCCGGCCAGGGCGACGACCCGGCGCCTCACGCGGCGTCCACCCGCACGCGCCGCAGCAGGCGCCGCTCGAGAGCCAGCAGCTGGGAGCCGACCAGGCAGGAGACCGGGTCGCGCAGGGGGGTCGGCATCAGCTTGACGACGACGGCGCCGGCGCGCAGGCCGAGGGCGGACAGGCGCGCGAGCTCGACGGAGTCCTCGGAGAGGATCTCCGCGACCCGGACCGGCGCGTCGAACGCGGCCTCGTCCAGCCTCATCGGCGATAGTATAGCCTTGTTGAGACTGGATTTCAATAGCCTTGTCGTCCGTTTGGTATCATCCCCGCATGCCCCGCGACCCGTTCGCCCGACTGGAGGCCGCCCGCGCGCTCCTCGACGCCGGCCGTCCCGACCGCGCGCTGGACCTCCTGGGCGGGGGCTTCCCGGCCGCCGCGGCGGGGGAGGCGGCGCTCCTGCGCGGCGAGGCCCTGCGCGGGCGAGGCTTCTTCCGGCGCGCGCAGGCGGCCTACCGGGCGGCGCTGGGCCGCCTCGGGCCGGAGGACCGCGACCTGCGCGGCGAGGCGGAGCTCGGACTGGTCCGCTGCGCGCGCAGCCTGGGCGAGACGGCCGACGCCCGCCGGGCCCTGGCGC
>JAGWRY010000060.1 GCA_028869495.1 Elusimicrobiota bacterium
ACGCCGCGCAGGACGGCGCGCGCGGCCGGCGAGGCGTAGAGGGCGCCCCAGGCCCCGGGACGGGCCCGCAGCAGGCCGTGATAGGCGCGGGCGACGGCGAGGCCGGCGGCGGGATGGTGCGAGCCGGCGACCTCGACCCGGCGGGCGTGCAGGCCCGCCTCCCGCGCGGCCGCCTCCAAAGCGGAGGCCGCCGCGGCGTGCCCGCTCGGCTCAAAGCCGTAGACGAGCAGCAGCCGGACGGCGGCCTCCTGTCTCACGTCGCGTCGGAGGGACCCCTCCGGGCGCTTACAGGTCGTTGGCGGCCTTCAGCTCCGCGTAGCGCTTCGGGTACTTGGCCGCGAACTCCTTGACCAGCTTCTCGCGGTGCTCCTTCCAGGACGCCGCGTTCTTGCCGGTCTTGCGGGCCACGCCGTCGTACTCGAGGAACTCCCAGATCGCCTTCGCCTCCTTGGGCGGGATGTTGGCGCCGGGCTTGTTCATCATCCGCTTCACGTAGCGGTTCCAGATCTTGGTCGAGACCTCCCAGACCTGCGGGTTCTTGAAGAGCTCGGGCTGGTCCTTCTTCATCACGGCCAGCGCCGCCTCCTGCTTGGCGTCGGAGATGCCCCCCGAGGGCTCGACGAAGCGGCTGTTCAGCGGGCGCGCGGCCGTGTGGCACTCCGCGCAGCGCTTGCGCAGAAACTTGTAGCCTTCCTGCGCCTCGGCGGGGTACGTCTTCAGCACGCTCTCCGGCAGGGAGTCCGGCCCGAGGTCGTTCGGGTACGGGCTCGCCAGGGCCTTCTCCTTCTCGCTCATCGCGCGCGCGTTCGGCGCGAGAAGCGGCGCGGCCATCAGGACGGCGGCGGCGGCGAACAGCCACTTGCGGTTCATGATTGTCGTTCTCCTCTCGATGGTGCTTCTAGAATCCCAGGTTCTGCTGCTTGGCGGTGCTGAGCAGCCACGTCGCCAAGTCGTCCAGCTCCTTCTTCGAGATCTTCCCCTTCCACGCCGGCATGTAGACGACCGGCAGCGGGCCGTTCGGATCCCACTTCTTCGCGGCGGTCGGCGGGACGCCCTGCTCGATCTTCGCGACGAGCTCGTCGTGATCGTAGCCGCTCATCAGGTCCGGCAGGGTCGGCTCCCGGCCCTTCTCCATCTCCGCGAAGAGCTCGGCCTTCGTCATCTTCGGGTCGTAGTCCTTCTGCCCCGGGCCGAGGGCGTTGAAGCGGCGGCGCCCGGCGACCGCGTCGACGCCGTGGCAGCCCGCGCAGCCGTACTTCTCGAACACGTACTTGCCGTGCGCCTTCGCGCTCGCGAAGCGGGGCTCTTTCTCCGGCGGGGCGGCGACGTGGTAGCGGTACGGGATCTCGTCCTCCTCCACCTTCGTCATCCCCATCAGGTACGCGACGATGTCGTCGGCCTGGTCGCGGGTCAGCTCCTTGCTGAAGTCCGGCATCGGCGACGGAGCGATCGGCTCGGCGTTGTCCTCGGCGAACGGGTCGTTCGGCGTCACGTACTCCGGGTCGTCGACCAGGTGGCCGAGGATCCAGTTCTGGATCTTCCAGTCCTTCTCCTCGAGGTGCTTTCCGTCGATCGTCACGCGCAGGAAGTTGTACGGCGCGATGCGCGGGATCGGCTTGTCGGCGATGTCGCCGAGGTCGACCGAGATCGTCCCGCCGACGCCGTCGATCGAGTGGCAGCCGAGACAGCCGTGCTGGTGGAACAGGTCGTAGCCCTTCGCCGCGGCCTCCGCGCCCTTCAGGGTCCGGAAGTCGCCGTGGCACTTCACGCACGAGCCCTGGATGTGCACGCCGGTCAGCATCGGGCGGTCCCAGTTGGTCACCCAGCCGTGGGCGTCGGCGACGGTCGTCGCCAGCCCCTGGCCCTCGTGGCAGACCGTGCAGCCGAACTTCTCGAACGGGTGGGCCTTCACGAGGCCCGCGATGTCCGGATGGCCGGCGTAGGGCTGAGTCTTGAACGGCGTCGTCATGCCGGGGTTCTCGTACTCGTCCATCCCGACGTGGCAGGTGATGCAGCGGTCGTAGCGGCCCAGGCCGTCCGTGATGATCTGCTTGATCGCCAGCGGATGGCGCCGGTACTCGTCGGCCTGCGCGCGCAGCTTCGCGGCCTGCGCCGGGTCCTTCTGCTGGCCCGCCTGGGCGTCCAGGTAGGTCGCCATCTTCTCGTAGTAGGTCCGCTGATACGTCTTCCACTCGGCGTCGTTGTCCTTGACGACGGCCCAGACGAACACGCCGAGCAGCAGGAAGTTCAGGACGTAGAAGAGTTTTCGGTAGCTCATGTCAGATGTTCATGCTGACGACCGGCACGGTCATCACGTACTTGATGTTGAAGCAGAGACGGGCGCCCATCTTGAGCAGGATGCCCATCGTACTGACGACCAGAGCCATCGTGACGAGGTAGCGCGCCCAGTCGAGCCGCCGGATGTGGCGCTGGGGCATCACGAAGCCGAACCAGGTGGTCATCCCCGCGAAGAAGAGCAGGAAGCCGACCTGCGTCCCGGTGAACTTGCCCATCCCCGCGCCGACCGCGCCGAGCGCGGCGGTCGCGAGCAGGACGCCGCCCAGGACCTTCCAGCCGTTGAGGTCGCGCTGGATCAGCTTCGGCAGGAGCATCGCCGCCAGGAACAGGCCGCCGAGGACCGGCACGCCCAGCGCCAGCGGCAGGACGGCCTGGCCGTGCGGGCCGAAGACGTTCCACGTCGGCGGCGGCGCCGCCTTGAACGTCCACCAGGACTCCCACGGCCAGTACCACGCGTAGTTCGGGCCGCGGAAGAAGACTCCCATCGCCATCAGCGAGAACCACATCACGACGCCGAGCAGGAACATCGTGATCGCGAACGGGCGCTCCTTCCAGGCGTAGTAGCCGACGCCCTTCGGGTTCGTGTCGATGAACGGGACCGCCATCAGGCCGACGATGATCAGGTTCGGGACCAGCACGCCCGCCAGCCACGGGTCGAAGTAGACCAGCATCTCCTGCAGGCCGGCGAAGTACCACGGCGCCTTCTCGGGGTTCATCGTGACGTTCGGGTCCGCGATCGTCTCGAGCGGGGCGCTCTTCGTGATCGCCCAGAACATGATGAAGATCACCAGCGCGACGGCCGCGATGTACTCGCGCTTGACGAGGTTCGGCCAGACGTCGACCTTCGCCTCGTTGGCCTGGTACGGGGCCGCGGAGAACGAGTCCTTGCGCACGCGCCAGAAGTGCAGGATCAGGAGGATCCCGACCAGCAGCGGAACCGCGATCGTGTGCAGCACGTAGAAGCGCAGCAGGGTGTTCGCGCCGACCGACGTGCCGCCGAGCATCACGAAGCGCAGGTCGTTGTTGACGTGCATGCCGAGCAGGCCGCTGAACGGGCCGCTGTTGCCGAGCAGCGGCGTCGCGCCCGCCATGTTCGTGCCGACCGTGACGGCCCAGAACGCGAGCTGGTCCCACGGCAGCAGGTAGCCGGTGAAGGACAGGAACAGCGTCAGCGTCAGCAGGAGCACGCCGACCGACCAGTTGAACTCGCGCGGGCGCTTGTAGGCGCCGGTCAGGAACACGCGCACCATGTGCGCGATGACCGCGACGACCATCGCCTGGGCGGCCCAGCGGTGCAGGTTGCGCAGGAAGCGCCCCATCGAGACCGCGTAGGTCAGGTCCTTGATGTCGCGGAACGCCAGCCCCGGCACCGGCCGGTAGTAGAACATCAGCAGGACGCCGCTCAGCGCGAGCAGCAGGAACAGCGCGAACGAGAGTCCGCCGAGGCCCCACGTGTAGGTCCACTTCAGCGCGCGGGGCCGGACCTTCGCCGGGTGCAGGTGCAGCCAGACGTTGCCGCTGATGTGGGCCTGGCGGTCGCGCGGCGTGTCCGACCAGACGCCGCCGCGGAAGACGGCGCGCCAGATCTGGGAGTCGACGACTTCCTGCTTGATCTTGTCGATGTCGAGTGTAGGCATGATCTTAGCTCAGTCCCAGTTCGGAGTTCGTCAGGAAGAACGGCGCCTGGCTGCGCTTCGGGGGCTGATCGGCCAGCACGCCCTTGTCGACGATCAGGTCTCCGGTGCTGGCCAGCGTGATCTTCGCGCGCCACAGCGGGATCGGCGCGGGGCCGGCGATCACGTCGCCGGCCAGAGTGTAGTTCGAGCCGTGGCACGGGCACTTGAAGCGGTCCTGGTCCGGGAACCAGTTCGGGGTGCAGCCGAGATGCGTGCAGCGCGCCCACATCGCGTAGATGCCGGTCGGGATGCGGATGATCCAGATGCGGTGCGTGTTGAGCCACTTCATCGACACGCCCATGTCGTAGTCCTTCGCGGGACCGGCGTTGAAGATCTGGGACGGCTCGTAGATGACGTTCGGGAAGATGTAGCGGGCTCCGGCGGCGGCGCCGGCGGCGAAGAAGGCGGCCAGCGCGCTCCAGCCCATCCAAAGGAAGTCCCCGCGCGTCATCGTTCCGGCGGCGGGCCGAGTCGGGAAGCGCGCCGGAGGTTGGACCATCTTGGGTTCGCTCATTTATTCCTTTTCTTACCTTTTATCAACTGTTCGCTATGGCGCACAAAAATCAGGCCTGCGCTTGAAAATTATCAATTGGTCCGCGCGGGTGTCAAACGCGCCGTCGGGCGCGCCCGCGCGGTCCGCGCCGCGCGCTCCAGCACCCACTCCGCGAACCCCGCGTGCGGCATCAGGGTCTGGGCGTCGTAGGCGTACGTCAGCCCCGCCAGGGCCTTCGGCAGCTTGTCCTCGATGCCCCCCCGCGCGATCAGGACCGGGACCACGATCACGCGCGCCCGGCGCGCCGCGCTCTCCACGCGCGCGCGCAG
>JAGWRY010000061.1 GCA_028869495.1 Elusimicrobiota bacterium
CCCTCGCGCGCTCGGGCGCGGCCAGGAAGGCGCGGGCGTCCTCGGCGCCCTGCGCGAGCAGGCGGCGCAGGCCGGCGCGGCGGAAGTCGAGCATCATCGGCGCCAGGCGCGCCGACGGCTGGAGGCGGAAGACGCGCGGCGGGCGCTCGCCGCGCAGGAGCCCGGCGACCCCCTCGTCGACCAGTCCCCGTCCCGCCTCGCGCCCGCCCTGGTCGAGGCGGCGCCACGGCGTCCAGAAGCGGCGGCCGACCTCGTCGGCGCGCACCATCTCGAGGACGATCACGTCCGCGCAGGAGGCCAGCGGCGACAGGTCGAGCGGCGTCGGCATCGGCACGCCCCCGTCGATCAGGGCCTTGCGGCCGCCGCGGTAGTCGAGCTCGACCGGCGGGAACACCAGCGGGATCGCGCAGGAGGCCTCCGCGTGGGCCAGCAGCGGCGCGTCCCAGCCCGCGCGCGCGCCCGGCGTGAAGCGCGCGTAGACCGGCGCCCCGTCGGCCGGGCAGGACGAGACGACGGTCAGCTCCGCGCCGAGCGCGCGCTTGGCCCCCTCCTCGTCGCGGGCCTCGGTCAGCAGTTCGGACAGGGGCTCGGGCGCGCAGAGCGCGAGAGGGCGCAGGCGCGGGCGCAGCTTCAGCGAGTGCGCGCCGGCCTCGCGCCAGCGCGCGAGCGCGACCGCGAGGCGGCCGAACGCGAGCGCGGCCCCGTTGACCGCGCCGATGCTGTAGCCCATCACCGCGTCGAAGCGCAGGCCGGCGGCGTCGAGGACCTCGAGCGCGCCCGCCTGCCAGGCGCCGAGCGAGCCTCCGCCCTGCAGGAACGCGCCCAGCGGGCGCCCGAATTCAGGCACGGCGCGATCCGAGCAGGCGCGCGTAGAGCTCCTCCTGCGCGCGGACCATCCCGTCGATGTCGAACTCGGGTCCGATCGAGGCGGCGGCGGCCGCGCCGAGGCGGCGGCGCAGGTCCGCGTCCTTGAGGAGCCGGATCAGGCGCTCGGCCAGCGCCGCGGCGTCGCCCGGCGGGACGAGCAAGCCGTTCGCGCCGTCCCGGATCACGTCGACGACGCCGTCGGTCGCGTAGCAGGCGCAGGGCAGGCCCGACTTCATCGCCTCGACGAGCGCGCGCGGCAGGCCCTCCCAGAGCGAGCTCAGCGCGAACGCGTCGGCCGCGGCGAGCCATTGCGCGGCGTCGCGGCGCCAGCCGAGGAGGACGAACTGGTCGCGCAGGCCCAGCGCGAAGAGGCGGGCCTCGAGCGCGCGCCGGCCGGGGCCGTCGCCGAGGAAGGCGAAGCGGGCGTCGGGGACCTCGCGCACGACGCGCGCGGCGGCCTCGACGAGGTCGCCGGCGTTCTTCTGCGGCTTCAGGTTGCCGATCGAGACGACGAGCGGCTTGTGGACCCCGATCCCGGCCGAGCGCTTGAGCGCGGGCGCGTCGACCTTCGCCGGCAGCCCCGCCAGCGCGACGCCGGAGCGGATCACGACCGGGGGCCTGGCGGCGGCGATGCCGTGGCGCCGCGCGTATTCCTCGTTGGCGCGCGAGACGAAGACGAGCTGGGTCGTCAGCCGCGCGCAGAGGCGCTCGAGCCGCGCGTAGAAGCCCTTGACGAGGAACTGCTGGCGGTCGTGGAAGCCGAAGCCGTGGTAGGTGTGCACGACGACCGGCACGCCGGCCAGCGCCGCGGCCAGGCGCCCGAGGATCCCGGCCTTCGAGCTGTGCGTGTGCACGACGTCGGGGCGCTCGGCGGCGAAGAGCTTCTGCAGCTCGAGCAGGGCCAGGAGGTCGCGCACCGGCGAGACCTCGCGCGCGAGCGAGTCCAGGAAGACCGCGCGCACGCCGGAGTCCGCGCGGACCTCGTCGTCGAGGAGCCCCCCGCGCCCGCAGACGAGGAGCGTCTCGAAGCGCTGGGGGTCGAGGCGGCGCACCGTGTGAAGGGTGTTCTGCTGGGCGCCGCCGAGGTCCAGGCGCGTGACGACGTGCGCCACTTTGATCCGCACGACGCGGATTCTACTTTTTCTTCTTCTCGAGGCGGAAGTTCAGCGTGCGGCGGTAGGGGCCGACGCCCTTCGGGATGCGCCGCGCGCGCGGGCTCGGGCGGCGCCACTCCTCGGCGCGGTACAGGTTCCGGATCTGGTACTTCGGGAAGTAGCGCTCGACGATCCGGCGCCACTTGATCCCGAGCGCGGCCTGCCCGATCGCGCCGGTGCGCGAGAAGCCGAGGCCGGTGCCGGTGCCGGCGCCCCAGACGATCACGCGCGACAGGTACTTGCCGTCGTAGAGGGGCTGGAGCGTGAACAGCGTCGAGCGCAGGCTCCCCGGCGACAGCAGGGTCTGGATCTCGTCGAAGCCCGCGTAGGTCTCGGTCCCCTTGGGGCCGACGACCTCGAGGGCCTTCACGCGCCCCGTCGCGGTCCGCCCGGCCACGATCAAGCGGAGCAGGCGGCCGACGCTCCGGCGCTGGTCCACGCGCGTGCGCAGGTCGCGCGCGTCGAGCACGCGCGTCCAGCGCGCGGTCGCGGCCGTGGGCCCCGGCGCCGCCGCGCTGTAGAGCCCCTCCGGCGGCGGCTCGTGGACGAAGCGCTCGAAGTCGAGGGGCGTGCGCCAGTCCGGCAGCGGCTTCTCGGCGTCCGAGACGGAGACGACGTCCTGCATCCCGGGCACGCCGCTCGCGGCCCCGTCCGCGGTGCGCCCGCCGCTGTCGTCGTGCTGCGGGGCGCGCGCGATCTCGCCGCGGTCGGCCAGCACGTCGCCGTCGGTCGCGCGCACGGCGACGTCGGCGTCGCGCATCTCGCCGCTGACGCCGATCGTCGGCTGGAGGCTGCGGTCGTCGAGCACGTCGACGTTCTCGAGGCTCGCCGCGCGGTGGCCCATCGCCCAGGCGGCCTCGGTGCGCGCGACGACGGCCTCGGCGCGGAAGGCCTCGGGCGGACTGCCGTCGGGCAGGGCGAGGCTGACGACGCCGTCCAGGTAGAGCTCGAGCGGCTCCTCGTCGACCAGGCGGAAGCCCCACGGGTTCGGGAAGACCGTGACCTCGCCGCGCTCCTCGCGGTCGCCGATGTCGACGCCGATCGCGTCCGGGATCCGCGCGCTCTTGATCAGCACCGACCCGCGCGGACCCGCGTCCGGGACGAACGTGAACGGCTCCTTCGAGATGAACAGGATGTTGCCCGACGCGTCGCGGACCTCGACGACGGCGGTGTCCGGGCGGTACTGGATCTGCCACTGATCGTCGGCCGCGCCGGTCTTCATCACGCCGTAGGCCTTCGACGTCACCTTGAACGGGGAGTTGACCATCACGTAGCAGCGCGTGATCGTCGCCGGGTGCCCGTCGGGCGCGCCGTAGAGGCCGACGCGGATGCGGCGCTTCAGCGTCGGCAGGGGCGGGTCCTTCTGCGCCGGGTCGAGGGCGGGACGCGCGATGCGGCGCACGCCGGCGGCCTCGTCGGGGTCGCCGGGGATGTAGCGCGCGTTGCGCTCGAGGATCTTGCGCGCCTCCTCGTCCGACGGGTCGATCGCGAGCTCGCGGCGCGCGGTCAGCCACGCGCCGCGGTTGTCGCCGATCTTGTCGAGCAGGCGCATCAGCCCCAGCAGGGCTTCCCGGTCGTATCGGTCGGCGTCGAGGGCCTGGCGGTAGTAGGTGACGGCGGCCTGCTTGTCGCGCAGGCGCAGGGAGGCCTCGGCGCTCAGCTGGGCCGAGACGGCGATCGCGTACGGGCCGGCGACGGCGGCGCGGCGCAGCGGCTCGAGCGCGATCTTCGGCGAGCCGTCGGCGAGGGCGGCCAGGCCGAGGCCGAGGTTCGCCTCGGCCTGGGTCTGCGTCGCCGTCGCGCGGTCGATCGCGCGCGCGAAGGCCGCGCGCGCGTCGCGCACGCGCCCGAGAGCCAGCGCCGACCAGCCCCGCTGGTTCCACAGGAAGCCGTCGACCTCGCCGCCGACCGTCGCCTGGATCCACAGCGGCAGGGACTTCTCCGGGCGGCCGGCGTCGCGCTCGGCGAGAGCCTCGTTGGCGGCCGGCTGGTCGCGCTCGAGGCCGAGGGTCTCGAGGTAGCGCCAGCCGCTGATCTCGTCGTCGTAGCGCCCCTGCAGGAACGCGCCGTAGGAGGACCTGGCGGTCTGCTCGGCGTCGGCCGCGCCCGCGACGGGCGCGGCGGCGCCCGCGACGGGCGCGGC
>JAGWRY010000062.1 GCA_028869495.1 Elusimicrobiota bacterium
TGGAGGCCGACGCCTCCGTCGCGGCGCCCGAGCGGGCGCCGGCGCCGCGCGTCCGGCGCGACGAGCGCCGGGTCCGCGCGCTGATCGGCGCCTTGTCCTCCGCCCCGTCCTTCGACGGCCACTAGCCCCTAGCGTCCCGGCTTCTTGGCGTGGAGCGTGAGGGCATTGCCCTCCGTGTCCTGCATGATCGCCATCCGGCACACCGTCGTGTCGATCGCCGGCGCCTCCTGCGCTCGGCCGGCCGCGAGGACCGGCGCCGCCGATCTCTCGGCGTCAGTTCGCGGCGCCGCGCGCCGCCATCGGCTTCTCGATCACGTCGATGCCGACGGGGACGCGCAGGGGGTTGGGGTCGTCGCCCGCGAAGCGCCGCCCGACGACGACGTCCTTGGCGGGGACGACCTGGCCGTCGAAGTAGCGGGGGGAGCCCAGGAGCTCCTGGGCTTCCTTCGGCTGGCCGGCGTCGCGGGACTCCAGGTAGCGCTCGACGACGGGGCTGTCGCGCTTGATGCCGAAGAAGAAGTAGCCGCCGCTCTTGCCCTGGCTGTTCTTGACGGAGGCGAACTTGGAGTCGTCGAGGACCTTCATCAGGACGATCTCGTCCTCGGGGTAGGGCGTGAGGAGGAAGCCGGCCTTGTTGGACATCAGGCCCAGGCTGTAGTCGTAGCCGAAGAGGTTGGTGTCCTGGCCGAAGCTGAGGACCTTGAAGCCGAGCGAGCGGGCCAGCTTCATGGACTCGGCGAAGGTGCGCACGGACGGGCTCGCGTCTTTCAGCTCGGGGCGGTAGGCGGCGTAGCCGAGGACGAACATGCCGCGCTCGGGCCAAGCCTTCATGATGACGCCGCCGACCATCCTCGACGGGTCCTTCGGGTCGTAGTAGAACAGGCCGTACCAGCCGGATTTCCCGTCGAGCTGGCCCTTCTCCGCCAGCTTCGCGGCGAAGTCGGGGCCGACGTTGCGCTTGCCGCCGGGCTTGCCGACGACCTCGTCCTCGTAGATCGGATACCACTGCTCGTACTGCGCGACGGTCAGCGGGCCGACCCGGATCGGGACGCCGGCGCTGGCCTCCAGCTGGTTCTTGAACTGGCGCACGCGCGAGGCCTTGCCGAGGGCCTCCTCCTGCTCCTCGAGCGTGCGCACGGGCATCACCCAGCGCTCGTACTCGGACTTCAGATGGTAGCCGTCCGCCTCGGAGAAGCGCGCGAGCTCCGCGCGCGACGGGGTCTTGATGACGACGACGTCGACGCCGAGCTTCCTGAGCTCCGCGTCGTAGCGCGGCTCGTAGTCGCCGGAGGCGAAGGCGACCTTCTTCATCCCGCGCGGAGTGACGACCTCGCGCGCGGCGACGTAGCGGGCGAGCTCCTCCGGCGTCATCGCCGGCGACGCGCCGGGCGGGACGAGCGAGACCAGCGGCCGGCGCGCCTCGCCCGCGGGGACGGCGACGGCCGGGGCGCCCGCGTCCTCGGCGCGGGCGCGCGAGTTCTCGAAGAGGGCGTTCAGGCGCGCGGAGAGGGCCGCCAGCGAGGACGCGTCGGAGAGGTCGAGCTCGCCGCGGACGGCGCCCAACTGGTCGGCCAGGGCCGGGTTCGCGGCGGACTTCGCGGCCAGGCGGCTCGCGCTCTGCGTCAGGCGCGCGTAGGTCTTGTCGCCGAGGGCGGCGCGCAGGGCCGCCTTGTTCTCCTTGAGGGCCTCGGGCTGGGCGACGAGCGCGCCGACGAGGCGCGCGGCCTCCGGCCGCCACGGATCGGCGGCCGGGGCGGGCGCGGCCGCGGCCGCGGCCA
>JAGWRY010000063.1 GCA_028869495.1 Elusimicrobiota bacterium
CGCGCGCCGCCCCGGCCTGCGCCTCCGTCGCCGGCGGCCCCGGCCGGGGCGGCAGGAGCGCGGCCTGCGCGCGAAGGCGGCGCACGATCACCGGGACGAAGTCGCGCAGGGTCTTGTAGCGGTCCCGGTGCCCCTCGTAGCCGTCCCTCAGCCAGTCCGCGACCAGCGCCTGCCAGGGCAGGCGCTCGTTCGTCGCCGCGTCGGGCGCGTCCGGCGGATAGCCGGTCCTCCGGGCGATCTGGACCAGGCGCAGGGCGGTCCCCTGGGCCACGTGCTCGCGCACGCACTGCGTCCAGGAGCCGTAGCAGGACGGCGGCGCCCCCGGCGGCGGCGGGCCGTCCGCGGCGTCGGCCGCGTCGGCGGCCGCGTTCAAGAGCGCGTGCGACTGCTCGTGCCAGACGTTCGTCATCACCGGCCCCCAGGAGAAGACCGCGGGGCCGCTCGAGCCCGCGACGTCCGGGCTGATCACGGTCAGGATGCGGGCCGGGCGGCCGCCCTCGGGCGCCGCGTAGTCGTTCCAGACGCGGCCGCTCTCCAGCAGGGGCGACGGCGCGATCCGCTGGCGGACGGTCTTCAGCCCCGAATACTTCTCGTAGACGGACTGCAGGTCCGCGCGCGCGCGGCCGCGGCGCAGGGCCTTCAGCGGACGCGCCTCCAGGGCCGCCAGGCGCGGCATCAGCGCCGCGAAGCGCGTGCGCGCCGCGAAGTCGGCCGCCGCGAAGGCCAGGCTCGAGCGCCGGCAGTCGGGGACGTCCGTCCTCAGGCGCAGGGAGTCGTCGAGACAGCGGCGGAGCTCGTGCGCCGGCGTCATGAACGAGTATCCCCCCGGCGTCGGGCGAGCGAAGGCCCGCGCGTACGCCGCGACCGCCGGATGGCCGCGCTCGGCGGCCGTCGCCGAGCTCAGCAGGCGGGCGTAGGCGCCGCCGTCGTCCCGAAAGCCGGGAAGCGGCCGCCGGGGCGCGGACGCCAGCAGATGCAGGGCCGCGCTCAGCTCCACGCGCGGGTCGAGACGCACCTCGGGACGCCGCGCGCGCGCCGCGCCGGCGAACTGGGCCAGGAACGCAGCCAGAAGCGCGGCGAGGAGCCTGGACACGCGCTCATCGTACCATTGCGCGCTCCGGCTCGCCAGCGGCGCGCGGGTCCGTCCTATTAGGAGAACATGCCGGCGCCCCGCATCGCGCGCGCCAGCTCCGGCGCGAAGTCGGACAGCCGCGGCCAGCGCCGCCGGCCGCGCTCGTAGCGCGCGAGCGCCCGGAGGACGCGCGCCGCGAGCGGTCCGCGCGGGGGCGCGAAACGGGCCCGCAGGCCCGCGGCGGCGCAGGCGCGAACGCCCAGGGCTTCCACCAGGACGCGGGTCGTGCGCTGCTGGTCGCCGGGACGCGGCGCGGATCCGAGGACCTCGCGCCGGTGCGCCCACAGGAACGGCTCCGCCCAGCAGTAGAGCAGCTCCATCAGCCGTCCGGACTCCAGCGGGCGGTCGAGCTGGAAGCCCCCCGCGCCCGGACGGATCAGCGTGACGACCTCGAAAGGCCCGGCCGGAGGGCGCTCCTCCCCCGGCCGCGGATACGGATAGGGGAGGATGTAGCTATCGTAGCGGCCGGGCTCGTAGAGTCCGCAGACGACGATGCGCAGGCGCGCGTCCAGCTCCTCGCCGAGGTAGCGGCGCAGGGCCGCGCGCTGCCCTCCGGAGGCTTCCCACTCCGCGCGCGCACGGGCCACGGACGGCTCGTAGGCGGCGGCGTGGCGCGAGATCAAGTGGAAGAAGCGCGAGCGCCGCGCGAAGGCGCGCAGGGAGTCGAGAAGGGCGTCGAGACCGGCGTCTCCCCCGACGGAGAAGACGAAGTCGGCGGAAAGCAGGAGGCGCGGACGGACCCAAGCCAGCCTCTCGTCGCCCGACAGCAGCTGGACCGTCAGGCCGAGCGCCTCCTCGCGCAGGCGCGCATAGGCGGCCGCCGCGGGGTCGCGGCGGAAGGGCGACAGCGCGGCCGTCAGCGCGCCCAGGCCCACCGCAGGCCGACGGCGCGAGGCCAGCCACTGGACGGCTCCGACGAGCTCGACGCGCGGGTCGACGCCGATCTCGGCGTCGAGGGCTCTCACGCGGCCAGCTCCGCCCAGGCGGCCTCCCCGCGCCAGCCGAGCGCCGCGACCGACAGGCCGGTCAGCGCCAGGGTCAGCGCCGCCGCGTCCGGTCCGAACGGCACGGCCGCGTCCAGGCGCAGGAATCGCGGCCACGGCTCCGGCGCGCGCAGAATCAGCCGCCAGCGCCCGCTCGGTTCCCCGGACCGCGCGAACTCGACTTCGACCGCGGCGACCGGACAGAGCCGGTCGAGGGCGCGGAACTCCGCCGCCGACTTCTCGGAGGCGAAGCGCGCGCCCGCGAAGGGGCCGGCGCGCTCCTCGAGCTCCTCCGGAGCCGCGCCCGGGCGCAGGCGGACCAAAGTGCGCCGCGGGCCGCGGGCCGCGCCGGCCAGCGTCAGCTCCTCGACGGCATCCGCGCGGCCGTTCCAGACTAGGCGGAGCTCCTCCGCGGAGGCCGGCGCGCCCGCCAGCCCGAGGACGCGGGCCGCGGCGGCCGCGCCTGCGCGCGGGACGGACGCCCTCAGCTCCAGAAGGCGCGCGGC
This sequence comes from Elusimicrobiota bacterium, assembly GCA_028869495.1. GTDB lineage: Bacteria > Elusimicrobiota > Elusimicrobia > UBA1565 > UBA9628 > GWA2-66-18. Next base: position 2,622 of record JAGWRY010000063.1, read on the forward strand.
CGGCTCCGCGGGGACGCAGGCGGTCCAGGAGGCGCGGCCCAGCGGCTCGTCGAGCGCCGCCGCGGCGGCCGCCAGCCCGAGCCAGCGGCCCGGTCGGAGCGCGCCCCAGGCGGCCAGCAGGTCGTCGCGTTCCGGGACGTTCACCGCGGCCTCCGGCTCTTCGAGGCGGTCGCGAAGGAGGCGCGCGGAACGCGGTCGCGCAGCCCCTCCGGACGGTGCAGGCCCGTCTCGCCGAGCTGGAAGCGCCGGTGCGCGGCGGCCTCGGCCGCGGCCTCCGCGCGCACGCCCGCCGGGAAGCGCAGGACCCCGGCGGTCAGGAGCCCGAGCTCGCGTTGGATCCGCGCCGCGAAGAGGGCGCCGAACGGCGTGTAGTCGGCGTGGAAGCCGAGCGTGCGCATCGCCGAGTCCACCTGATGGACCCTCAGCGCGATGTTGCGCATCACGTCGACGCGCGCGCTGTCGCGGAAGGACTCCGAGCGCACGCGCCGGAGCAGGTGGCGCGCGACGTTCATGAACGCGTGCGCGCCGAGGAGCAGGCCGCGCAGGCGGCGCGCGTCCTTGCGCCACGGCGAGAAGTAGACCTGCCCGGACTGGCCCGGCTCGAGGAGGTCGTCGGACTCGAGGAGGAAGTTCATCTTCTGGTGGCAGAACTCGTGGATGATCGTCTCGATCTGCAGGACCGACGAGTCCGACGGCGACAGGCAGATCGCCCCGCGCATCGTCGCGTAGGACGACGAGACGCTCGCCATCGTCTCCGGCGGCGCCAGCGGGATCAGCAGGCGCACCAGATCGCCGATCTCGTCGGCCAGTTCCGGCTCGACGGCCGCGGTCTCGCGCATCGCGACGCGCAGGACCTCGGTGAAGCGGCGCTCCTCGTCGTCGGTGGGCTCGCCCAGACCGTGCATGACGACCGCGTGGTTGCACAGCCACGAGCGGTGCTCGACGTACATCCCGGGCGCGGCTTCGCCGGCGCGGCGCACGAC
>JAGWRY010000064.1 GCA_028869495.1 Elusimicrobiota bacterium
CCGTCTCAGCGCCTCAAGGGACCCGCCCCGAACCCGCAACGCCCGACCACGTCCGGCGGTCCCTGCGGCTCGGCGGCCCGCGGCGACGCGCCTCACGGCGACGGCACGGCTTCGGGTACGATCGCCCGCCGGTTGCAGCCTCGGCTTCGCCCCGGCGTCCGACTTCGGCTTCCGTCGACTTCACGCCGGTTCGAGGCGGGTCGCTTTCAGTATACACCCGGAATTTGCGCTGTCAAGGCCCACGAACGGAATAGGTCTTTAGGCTCAGGATTCGTCTGGGCCTTCGCGCTATCCTATGGTCATGACCCGATCACTCCTCGCCCTCGTTCTCGTCGCCGCGGCCGCCGGCGCCGCCTCCGCCCAGGTCGTCCAGTCCGCGGCCGTCTGCCGGCCGAACCCGGAGCTGGACCAGAAGACCTTCGCCTTGTGGATCATGCCGGGCGTGAACCCCGACGCCGCGCCCTGCGCGGCGCGCCTGAGCCTGGCCTCCTGCGCCCCCGTCATGGACGGCGGCGAGTCGCGCATCTACGCCAGCGCCGACGGCTCCTACGCGGTCATCCTGAACGTCGCCGGCGACGGCGGCGTCACCGTGACGCTCCAGCTGGTCGGCGCGGCCGGGATCGGCCACGGCGCGGTCACGCTGGCGACCTACCCGTATCAGCGCGTGTTCTACCGCGGGATCGGCGCCGACGCCGTGCAGGTGGCGGATGCGGACACGGGCTCGTCCCGGACGATCGGCAACGTGATGCTGATCCCGGCCGAGAACCTGACCGCGAACGGCCAGGCGATGTGCCCGGCCCGCTGACCGCGCCCCGAGCCTAGAGCGGGACGGCGCCCGGGCGCTGGAAGCGCCGGGCCAGCTCGTCGCGGTCGAGCGCGAGCATCGCGCGGCGGCCGTGCGGACAGCAGGAGCCGTCCCGGCAGTCCTTCAAGGCCTCGAGGAGCTTGTAGGCTTCCTCTTCGCCCAGCCGGTCGTGCGCCTTGACCGCGGCCTTGCAGGCGATCGTCGCGATCGCGTCGTGGCGCAGGGCCGCCGCCTCGTCGACGGGGTCGGACAGGGCGTCGACGGCGCGGTGGATCAGGCGCTTGACGTCGTCGGCCTGGGAGAAGAGCGCGGGGATCGCGGTCGCGTGCAGGCCCTTGCCGTAGGGCTCGAGCTCGAAGCCCAGGCGCTTCAGGCGGTCCCGCTTGTCCAGCACGGCGCGCACGGCCGAGGCGGGCAGGGCGACCGGGACCGGCAGCATCAGCGTCTGCGACTTCGCCTCGCCGCGTTCGAGCTCGTCCATCAGCTTCTCGAACAGGACGCGCTCGGCGGCCGCGTGCTGGTCGAGGACGAACAGCCCGCCGGCGGCCTCGAAGACCAGGTAGCTGCGTTCGATCTGGCCGAGGAAGCGGTAGGGCGGCGTGTACCAGGCCGGCGCGCCCTCGGGCGCGGCCAGGGCGACCGCGGGGCCGAGCTTCAGCTGCTTGAACTCCTCGGGGAAGAACGAGCGGCCGCCCAGGTAGTGCGGCTCGGGAGCCGCTGCCGGGGCGGGGGCCGGCGCGGGCGCCTCGGCGGCCGCGGGCGCATCGGCCACGACGATGGGCTCGGCGGCCTTGGCCTTGGCCAAGGCGGACGCGACGAGGCCGGACACGATCTCGAACATCTGCCGCTCGTCTTTGAATCTCACCTCGCGCTTGCCCGGGTGGACGTTGACGTCGAAGGCGTCCGGGGCCAGCTCGAAGGCGGCGACGCAGACCGGGTGGCGGCCGGACGGGCGCTCGCCGTAGCCCTTGTAGAGGGCCTGCTGGAGGAGGCGCGACGCGATCGGGCGCTTGTTGACGAAGAAGTACTGGAACGCGCGCGACGAAGGCATCTTCCCGGCGGGGCTGACCAGCAGGCGCGCGCGCACGCCCGGGCGCTCGACGTCGATCGGCAGGAGGCCGCCGGCCAGCTCGTCGCCGAGGACGGCCGCCGCGCGCAGGTCGAAGTCGCGGAACGCCTCGCCGGAGTCCTCCGGGTCGAAGCGCAGGACCTGGCGCCCCTCGGCCTTGTACGTGAAGCGCACGCCGGGATTGACCAGCGCGGCCTCCTCGACGATCGCGGCCAGTCGCCCGCGCTCGTAGCCGTCCGACTTCAGGAACTCGCGGCGCGCGGGCGTGTTGTAGAACAGGTCGCGCGCCAGGACCGTCGTGCCGGGGACCGCCGGCGCCGGGCCGTTGGTGACCTTGCCGTTCTCGGCGGTGATCCGCCAGCCGGTCTCGGCGCCGCGCGGGGCGCTGGTGACGGTGACCTTCGCGACGGCGGCGATCGCGTACAGGGCCTCGCCGCGGAAGCCGAAGGTCGTCAGGCGGTCGAGGTCCTCGAAGACGGAGATCTTGCTCGTCGCGTGGCGCGCGAGGCAGAGCCGGACGTCCTCGGGGTCCATCCCGCGCCCGTCGTCGACGACGCGCAGGCTGACGCGCCCGGCCCCGACGGCGTCCACGTCGACGCGGGTCGCCCCGGCGTCGAGGGAGTTCTCGATCAGCTCCTTCAGCATCGAGGCCGGGCGCTCGACGACCTCGCCGGCGGCGATGCGCGAGAAGACCTCCTCGGGCAGGGCCTTGATCTCGGGCATCAGAGCCTCTTCTTCAGGGCGTTCAAGGCCTGCAGGGCCTCGATCGGGGTCATCGTCTCGGGGTTCAGCAATTTGAGCGCCTGCAGGACCGGGTTCTCCTCGAAGAGCGGCAGCTCCGGGGAGGCGGACGGCGGCGCGCCCCGGCGCCCGGCGGCGCGGCCGGCGCCCGAGCCGCTCTCGAGCCCG
>JAGWRY010000006.1 GCA_028869495.1 Elusimicrobiota bacterium
GCCGCACGGAGAGACCATGAGCACGGCGACCCTTCCCGACCTCCATCCTCTTCTGAAGGACTTCCTGTCCCGCCAGAGGCACAAGCTGCTGATCGACGGCGCGCCCGTCGACGCGGCCTCGGGCCGGACCTTCGAGACGCTGAACCCCGCGACCGGCGAGCGCCTCGGGACCGTCGCCGAGGGCGCCGCCGCCGACGTCGACCGCGCGGTCGCGGCCGCCCGAAAGGCGCTGTCCGGGCCCTGGGCCAAGCTCTCCCCCGCCGAGCGCGAGCGCGTCCTGCACAAGGCCGCGGATCTTCTCGAGTCGCGCGCCGAGGCCTTCGCCCAGCTCGAGGTCCTCGACAACGGCAAGCCGATCCGCGAGGCCAAGAACGGCGACCTGCCGCTGGCGGTCGGCCTCCTGCGCTACTTCGGCGGCTGGCCGACGAAGATCCACGGCGAGACGACGCCGGTCTCCGTCCCCTACTTCCCGGGCGCCAAGTTCCTCCATTACACGGTGCGCGAGCCGGTCGGCGTCGTCGGCGCGATCATCCCGTGGAACTTCCCGCTGCTGATGGCCGTCGAGCGCCTCGCTCCCGCCCTGGCCTGCGGCAACACGGTGGTCCTCAAGCCGGCCGAGCAGACGCCCCTGGCGGCTCTCTGGCTGGGCGAGCTCCTCCTGGAGGCCGGCGTTCCGCCCGGAGTCGTCAACGTCGTGCCCGGCTTCGGGCCGACGGCCGGGGCCGCGATCGCCGCGCACATGGGCATCGACAAGGTGACGTTCACGGGCTCCACGGAGGTCGGCCGCGAGGTGGTCAAGGCCTCGGCCGGCAACATGAAGCGCCTCTCGATGGAGCTCGGCGGCAAGTCGCCGAACATCGTCTTCGCCGACGCGGACCTGGACGCCGCGGCCAAGGGAATCTTCATGGGCGTCTTCTACAACCAGGGCCAGTGCTGCTCGGCGGGCTCGCGCGTCTTCATCGAGAGATCGATCTACGACAAGGCGCTGGAGGCGTTCGCCGCCAGGGCGAAAACGGTCCGACAGGGGAATCCCCTGGATCCGAAGACGCACATGGGGCCGCTGGTTTCGGCGGAACAGCGCGATCGCGTCCTGTCTTACATCGAGTCGGGCAAGAAGGAAGGCGCTCAGCTGCTGGCCGGCGGCGCCGCCGCGCCGGGCGCCGGCTTCTTCGTCCAGCCCACCGTCTTCGGAGGGGTCAAGGACGAGATGACCATCGCCCGCGAGGAGATCTTCGGGCCCGTCGCCTCGGTGACGCCCTTCGACACCGTCGAGGAGGCCGTCGCGCGGGCCAACGGCACCGACTACGGCCTGGTCTCGGCGGTCTGGACCAAGGACGTCAAGAAGGCCCACCGGATGGCGCAAATGATCAAGGCCGGCACGGTCTGGATCAACTGCTACCACTTCGTGGACGCGGCCGCGCCCTGGGGCGGCGTCAAGCAGTCCGGCTACGGCCGCGAGAAGGGCCCGTGGGCGATCGAGAACTACACGACGCTGAAGTCGGTCTGGGTGGACCTGAACTGATGCCCGCCGCCGAGTCGGCCGCGGAGGTCCTCGTCGAGCGCGACGGCGCGGTCGCCGTCCTGACGCTCAACCGGCCGAAGGCTCTCAACGCGCTGTCCGTCCCCGTGATGAAGGCCCTCGCGGCGGCCCTCGAGTCCGCCGAGACCGACGAGGCCGTGCGCGCGATCGTGCTGGCGGGCTCGCCGCGCGCCTTCGCGGCCGGCGCCGACATCGGCGAGATGAAGGATCTCGCGGGCTCCGGCGAGGCCGAGGCGGCGCTCTCCGAGCACCTCGCGCGCTGGGACAAGGTCGGCCGCTGCCCGAAGCCGACGATCGCGGCCGTCTCCGGCTTCGCGCTCGGCGGCGGCTGCGAGCTGGCGCTGGCCTGCGACCTGATCGTCGCCTCCGAAACGGCCGTCTTCGGCCAGCCCGAGGTCCAGATCGGCGTGATCCCGGGGGCCGGCGGCACCCAGCGCCTGACGAAGGCCGTCGGCAAGGCGCTGGCGATGGACATGGTGCTGACCGGCCGGCGCCTGACCGCGCGCGAGGCGCTGGCCGCCGGCCTCGTCAGCCGCGTCGTCGCGCCCGAGGCGCTCCTGGACGAGGCCAAGGGGCTCGCGCGCCGGATCGCGGAGCTGGCGCCGCTGGCCGTGCGCGCCGCGAAAGCCGCGGCGGCCGCCGCGGCCGACCGCCAGCTCGACGCGGGCCTGGCCCGCGAGCGCGGGCTCTTCTACCGCCTGTTCGACACCGCCGACCAGAAGGAGGGCATGCGCGCCTTCGCCGAAAAGCGCCCCCCTCTCTTCAAGGGGAAATGAGCATGCCCGCCGAGACCTCCGCCCCCGAGTTCCTGTCCGAGACCAAGGACGGCGTCCTGCGCCTGACGCTGAACCGTCCCGAGTCCCTGAACGCGCTGACCGGGACGATGCTCAGGGGCCTGGCCGACGCGGTGACGAAGGCCGGCCGCGACGCGTCGGTGCGCGCGATCGCGCTCGCCGGCGCGGGCCGCGCCTTCTGCGCGGGCGCCGATCTCGGCGACGTGAAGATGAGGATGGCCGACGGGTCCTTCGAGCACGGCGCCGAGCTGCGGAAGGCCTTCAACCCGCTGATTCTCTCGATCCGAAGGATCGAGAAACCCGTCGTTTGCGCCGTTCAGGGAACGGCCGCCGGCGCGGGCGCGAGCCTGGCGCTGGCCTGCGACCTGAAGGTCTGCGCCGAGGACGCTAAGTTCCTGAACGCGTTCGCCAAGGTCGGCCTCGTGCCGGACTCCGGAATGACTTGGCTTCTGCCGAGAGCCCTCGGGCTGTCGCTCGCCTTGGAGCATGCGTGGCTGTCGAAGCCCATCACGGCCCAGCAGGCTCTTTCCTCCGGACTCGTCAATCGCGTCGTCCCCGCGGCCGAGCTCGAGGGCTCCGTCGGCGAGCTCCTCGGCAGGCTCTTCGCCGTCCCCCCGCTTTCGCTCGCGCTGACCAAGCGCGCGCTGAACCGCTCCCTCGAGGCCGCCTCGCTCGAGGACCAGCTGGAGTACGAGGCCCAGCTGCAGCAGTTCCTGGGCCGCACGAAGGACCACGCCGAAGGCATGGCCGCCTTCCTCGAGAAGCGGCCTGCGAAGTTCACGGGAGAGTGAGATGACCGAGCCCAACCGCGTCCGCGAAGAGAAGCTGCTGGCCAAGATCGCCGCCGGCGGCAAGATCGAGACCGTCGAGGAGATGAGCGACGAGTACCGCGGCCTGCTGACGAACCTGATGATGATGCAGGCCGACTCGGAGCTGGCCGGAGCCTTCGGCTACGTGCCCTGGATCGCCAAGTGCCCGGACATCAAGGAGACCCTGCAGGTCGCCCAGATCGTCAAGGACGAGGTCCGCCACGCGCGGGTCATGTACCGCCTGCTCGAGGGCGTCGGCGTCGACGTCGACGACTACTACAGGAAGCACAACTTCAACCTGCGCGTCGAGACGGAGGACATCGGGACCCTGCGCGCGGCCGACGACAAGCGCGTCAACATCTTCTACTATCCGATCGAGGTCTGGGCCGACTTCATCATGTTCAACTTCTGCATGGACCGCGGCGCCGGCCACCAGCTCGAGGACAACCTCGACTGCTCGTACAAGCCCTGGTGCGACGGCATGGAGGGCATCTTCAAGGAAGAGGAGATGCACATGGCCCACGGCGACCAGTGGACGAAGCGCCTCTCCGAGGATCCGAAGACGCACGACGAGATCCAGGCCGCCTTCGACAAGTGGTATCCGCGCACGATGAACATCTTCGGCCGCGCGAACTCGCCGAAGAACGTCCTCTACCGCAAGTACGGCTTGAAGAGGCGCGACAACGACGAGGTCCGCCGGGCCTTCGCCGCCGACGTCGCGGCCAAGGCCGGCAAGTTCGGCCTGAAGGTCCCCGCGTGGACGCCGGTCGAAGCCAAGATGAGCGAGGAGCCGTTCATCCCCGGATGATCCGCCGCGTCGCCGTCGTCGGCGCCGGCACGATGGGGGCCGGCATCGCCCAGCTCTGCGCGCAGTCGGGCTTCTCGGTCAAGGTCCACGACCCTCGGCCCGAGGCCCTGGCGGCCCTGAAGGCGCGCCTCAAGAAGGGGCTCGAGACGGGCGTCCTCAAGGGCAAGCTGACGCCGCGCCAGGCCGACGCGGCCCTGCAGGCCGTCAGCGAGGCCCCCGCCCTCGCGGACCTGGCCGGGGCCGACCTGGTGCTCGAGGCCGCGCCCGAGGACCTCGCGCTCAAGCAGGGCCTGTTCGCGGAGCTCTCCGAGCGGTGCCCGGACGCCCTGCTCGCGACGAACACCTCGTCCTTGTCCGTCGCCGCGGTCTTCGCGCGCGCCCGCGCGCCGGAGCGCGCTCTCGGCGTCCACTTCTTCAATCCCCCCGTCGCGATGCGCCTGGTCGAGATGGTGCGCGCGCCCCAGACCTCGCCCGAGGCCTTCTCCGCGGCCTGGGACTTCGTCCTGTCGGGCCTCAAGCGCACGCCGGTGGACGTCAAGGACGTGCCCGGCTTCATCGTCAACCGCGCGATGCGGCCCTACTACGTCGCCAGCCAGCGCCTGGCCGGGCGCGCGCTCGGCGTCGCGGCGGCCGACGAGGCCTGCCGGACCCTCGGCGGCGTCCCGATGGGGCCCTTCGAGCTGATGGACCTGATCGGCCTGGACGTCAACCTCGCGATCACGAAGAGCCTCTACGCGGCGCTCGGCCGGCCGGAGCGCTTCGCGCCGCCGGCCCCGCAGGAGGCCCTCGTCGCGCGCGGAGCGACCGGACGCAAGGCCGGGCTCGGCTTCTACCTGTACGACCGCGGCCGTCCCGTCGGCGAGAATCCGGACGCCCGGGAGCTCCTGCTCGAGGGCGGCGCGGCGGGCGGCGCCGCGTTCTGGGACTCCCTGCGCGGCGCGCTGGTCGCCGAGGCCGAGCGCGTCGTCTCCGAGGGAACGGCTTCGGCCGCCGACGTGGACGTCGCCGTCAAGCTCGCGATGAACTTCCCGAAGGGACCCTTCGAATGGCGAAGAGAAGGCACGGCCGCGCGGCCGTAAGGCGGCGGCGCCCGGAGGGGCCGACCCTGCTCGAGCTCCTGAAGAAGGACCAGGCGCGCGTCCTGCGCGTGCTCGACGCGCACGGCGTCTCCTTCGACCCGGTCACCTACTTGACGCTGACCGCGCCGCTCGAGAAGGTCGCGGCCTGGCACGCGGTCCCGGACAAGCGCCGGTTTCTGGCCGACCTGCTCGGCCGCTGACGCCGCGCCGCCTCAGCGGCGGAAGTCCTGGATGCGGTGGACGTCCGGATGGGGCAGGACGGGCCGGCCCGAGTGCTTCGTCTCGAGCAGGAAGTGGCGCGCGGCCGGGAAGGTCTCGCGGAACAGGTTCACGTGGGCGGGCTCGTTCTCGAAGGACGCGGCCACGCGCCCCGCGGCCTTCACCCGGGCCAGCGCCTCGGCCTTGAACGCGAAGTCGGGCGCGTCGAAGGTCGGCTTGAGGATCAGCCGCGCCGAGGCCTCGCCGGGCTTCGGGAAGCCGTGCCTGGCCAGGGACTCCTCGGTCCCGGCGCGCATGCCCTCGTCGCGGCCGGTCATGTAGACGACGGTCCCCCCGCGCGCGGCGACCTCCTCGCAGTAGGCCGGCGCGCCGGAGACGACGTCGTCCTCGAGCAGGTAGCGGTTCTGGAAGAAGCGCGCGAACCAGAACTCGCGCAGGTCCTTGGCCAGGGCCTCGCGCAGGCCCGCGCCCCGGACCGTGTCGACGACCGAGTAGCGCAGGGACTCGCGGTCGATCGCGCGCAGCAGGCCCGCCGCCTCGGGGTCCGCGCTCTCGACGAGCTCCGCGAACTCGCGCAGGATGCGCAGGTGGCGCCGCGCGGTCGAGAACAGCGTGTCGTCCAGGTCGAAGACGACCTGCGCGCCGGGCGCGGCCTCGACGTCGGCCAGGACCGCGTCCAGCAGGCGCGCCTGCCGGGACTCCGGCGCCGTCACGAGGCGAGCGTGATCTTCGTGTTCTGGGGCGTCGCGTTCCACAGCGTCAGCATCAGGATCGCGCCGATCGCGGAGAACGGGATGATCGAGTACGTCCAGATCCCCCACCCGTACTTGTCGAGGAAGTACCCGAGCAGGACGCCGGTCAGCCCCGACGCCAGGTACTGGACGCCGTCCATCAGGCCCGCGGCCGTCCCGGCGGCCTTCGTGCCGCCGAAGTCCATCGACGCGGTGCCCGAGAGCATCCCGTGCACGCCGAAGATCCACATGCAGGAGAAGCCGATCAGGAACGACGCCGTCAGCGCGCTGTGCGTGCGGCCGAGCCAGATCAGCGAGCCGATCTGCCCGAGGTAGAAGAGGAAGGCGACCGGCGCGCGGCGGCTCTGGAAGAGCGCGTCCGACATCCAGCCGCAGAGGAGGCCGCCCAGGATGCCGCCGACCGTGATCCCGCCGGTCGCCAGCGAGAAGAGCTTCGGGGTCGCGTGCGGCGTCACGCCGTGGACCTCCTTCAGGAACGACACGAACCAGTACATCAAGCCCTGGCGCACGAAGCCGGTGCAGAACTCGGCCGCGGTGATCGTGACGACGACCGGGTTGCTGTAGAGGTTCTTGACCAGGTACGCGAAGTCGACCGGGGTGTCCTTCTCGGCGCCGAGCCGGCTGGTCGCGTCGCCGGTGTCGATGTTCTCGTGGCCGGCGTCCTTCGGCGTGTCGGCGGCCAGGAACCACTCGACGACGAACATCGCGGCGATCGCCATCGACGGGACCAGGAAGACCCAGTACCAGGACATGCTGGCCAGGATCCAGCCGCCGACGGTCATCGCGAGGAAGTAGCCGCAGGAGATCATGATGCCGAAGACGCCGCCGAAGACGCCGCGCTCGCGGACGTGGAACCAGTGCGAGTTGATCTTGACGATCGACAGGGCGCCGAACGACTGGAAGTACATGTTGACCGCGTAGAGCAGCGACATTCCGACGAGGACCTTCGACGTCCAGCCGGACATGAAGAGCAGGCCGATGATCCCGTTGAGGGCGGCCGCGCCGACGGCGGCCAGCAGGATCGCCTTGCGCCCGCCGTAGCGGTCGGCCAGCGGGCCGTTGAAGATGACGGACAGCGCGTAGGTCCAGAAGCCGGCCGTCCCGATGATGCCGAACTGCTCCTTCGTCATCGCGAAGTGCGACATGATCGTCGTCGAGGCCACGTTCAGGTTGTAGCGGCCCATGTAGAAGGTCGCGTACGTGATCCCGAGCGGGAACCAGTTCAGGAAGCGGCGGCGCCGGAAGTCGGAGTTGTGCTTCGGCGCGGAGTAGTCTTCGGCGACGGCGACGGGGGCGGCGGTGGTCATCGGGTTGGCTCCGTCAGTCTTTCTGCTTCGGGTCGGGATAGTCCTTCGTGAGGTCGAGCGGCGCCGCGTACGCCGAGTTCCGCAGGTGCTTGATGACCTCGTCGGCGCGCTCGGCGAGCTTCGGATCCTTGACGATCACGTCGAGGTCGCGGGTCCCCTCGAGATAGCCGCCGCGCCAGTTGCTGGTGCTCATCCACAGCGTCTTGCCGTCGACGACCATGTACTTCGAGTGCGCGACGCGCGCGTACGGGATCGGCCCCTCTTTCGCCTGCGGGATCGTGATCAGCTCCACGCGGACGTTCGGCAGGATCGCGAGGCTCTGCAGGTACTTCTTCTGCGGCGACCAGTCCGAGATGAGCAGGTTGATCTTGACGCCGCGCATCGCGGCCGCGCGCAGCGCGTCGTCGATGGGCGGGTAGTAGCGCTCGGGCTTCTCGTAGGTGTTGATCGGCAGGTACTCCATGTTCTGGACGTCGATCGTGTCCGTCGCCTCGCCGATCAGCTTGACGAGCTCGCTCTCCGAGTCGCCGACGCCCGGCGGGTCGTACTGCCACGGGCTCGCGGTCAGGTACGCGCGCGGCGAGCGGTCGGACGTCGGCCGCGCGATGTTGTCCGGGGCGGCGGCGGCGCTCGACGCGGTGATCTTCCAGTCGTGGTCGAAGACGGACTGGACCTGCTTGACGACCCCCGCGTCGGAGATCGCGAGGCCCATCTCGTGGATCTGGTCGAGCGAGCGCCAATCGAGGTTCTGGCTGCCGACGTAGGCGCGGTCGCGGTCGACGGTGAAGAACTTCGCGTGCACGATGCCGGCGCCGGTCAGCGCGCTCCAGTGCGCGATGTGGAGCTCGAGACGCGGGATCCTCTTGAGGCGCGCGAGGCAGGCGGCCGAGTTCTTCTCGAGGAGGCTGTCGAGGGTCACGCGGATCCGGACGCCGCGCCGGCCGGCGCGCTCCAGCGACCTCAGCGTCGGTTCCAGCGCGTCTCCGGGCTTCGGCGTGCAGTAGAAGCTCTCGATGTCGATCTCGCGCCGCGCGCGGTCGAACATCTCCGGCCAGACGTCCTTGGCCTGGCGCAGGTCGGGCTCGTTCAGGGTCGTCTCGGCCGGGTACGAGTAGACGAGCTCGAAGCCGGGGACCTTGAAGGCGGCGCGGGCGGGAGCCGCGGCGAGCAGGGTCGCGATCAGGGCCGTCGGGGCGGCGAGACGTTTCATGCGGGGACCTCCGGATTGGACCATATCGGCGTGACGGTCTCGTGACGGCCGAGGTATTCGATCAGCGTCCGGCCGACGGTCTCGGCCAGCGCGGCCTCGTCGACCGGGGCGCCGAGGAGCTCGCGCAGCGTGATCATCACGTCGGACTCGAGGCGGCACGGGTGGATCAGGCGGAACGCGGCCAGGTCGTTGTTGACGTTCAGCGCGAAGCCGTGGTACGAGACGCCGCCGCTGACGGCGACGCCGATCGAGGCGAGCTTGCGCCGGCCGACCCAGAGGCCGGTGAAGCCGGGCGCGGCCGAGGCCTCGACGCCGAGCGGGAGCAGGGCCTGCGCGAGCACGGCCTCGAGCGCGCGCAGGTAGGAGCGCGCGCCCAGGCCCAGCGCCGCCAGGTCGAGGATCGGATAGCCGACGAGCTGGCCCGGGCCGTGCCAGGTCATGTCCCCCCCGCGCTCGACGGCGTGCACCGGGAAAGGGAGGCCCGGCGGGACCGGCTGGCGGCTGGACCGTCCGATCGTGTAGACCGGGTGATGCTGGCACAGCAGGATCGTGTCCGGGATCGCGCCTTCCTGCCGCTCGTAGACGAGCCGGCGCTGGAGGTCCCAGACCTCGACGTAGTCCCTCAGGCCGAGGTCCCGGATCAGCATCTCAGGCGGCGACCTTCGGCGGCTCGCGCTTGACCTGCAGGACGTGGATCGGGTGGCCGAGCGCCGCCTCGCAGGCTTCCATGAAGACCTCGTTGAGGGTCGGGTGCGGGTGGATCGTCTGCGCGACCTGCTCGAGCGTCGCGCCCAGCGAGACCGCGAGGCACGCCTCGCCGACCAGGTCCGACGCGTTCGGCCCGACGAAGCCGGCGCCGAGGATGCGGAGGTCGGACGCGTCGGCGACGACCTTCGCGAAGCCCTCGGTGTCGCGCACGGCCTGCGCGCGGCCGGAGGCCGCGAACGGGAAGCGCCCGACCAGCGTCTTGATCCCGGCGGCCTTCGCCTCGGCCTCGGTCATGCCGACCCAGGAGATCTCCGGGTCCGTGAAGACGGCCCACGGCACGTGGCCGCGCGGCTCGAGCGCCTTGCCGGCGATCGACTGCGCGGCGAGGATGCCCTCGCGGCTGGCCTTGTGCGCGAGGTAGGGCTGGCCGACGAGGTCGCCGATCGCGTAGACGTTCGGGACGCTCGACAGCATCTCGGTGTCGACGACGACGTGCCCGCGCTTGTCGAGCTCGACGCCGATCTTCTCGAGGCCGAGCCCCTTGCTCCGCGGCGCGCGGCCGACCGCGAGCAGGATCTTGTCGCAGGCGACCTTCTTGAGGCCGTCCGGCGTCTCGACCTCGAGCTCGAGGCGCTTGCCCTTCTTCGCCCAGGACTTCGCCTTCGAGCCCAGCAGGACGTCGACGCCGAGCTTCGACAGGTTGCGCGCGACGGGAGCCACCATGTCCTTCTCGATCACCGGCAGGAGCGCGTCCGTGAACTCGACGACGGTCACCTTCGTGCCGAGCTTGGCGAAGATCGTGCCCATCTCGAGGCCGATCACGCCGCCGCCGATGACGGCCATCGCGGCCGGCACCTCGGCGAGGTCGAGCGCCTCCTTCGAGCTCAGCACGTTCCGGCCGTCCACCGCGAAGCCCGGGATCGACACGGACTCCGAGCCGGTCGCGACGATCGCGTGCTCGAACTCGACGGTCTCGGTCCCGCCGTCGGCCTTGTCGACGACGGCCTCGTGCGCGGTCGCGAAGCGCGCGGAGCCCTTGAGGAACTGGCTCTTGTTGCCCTTGATCAGCACGCCGACGTTGTGCACGAAGCCGCCGACCATCTGGTCCTTCCACGCGACGACCTTCGCCCAGTCGATGCGCGGCACCGCGTCCTCGAAGCCGGCCTCCTTGGCCTTCTTGGCCTTGAGCGCGCGGCCGGCGGCCGCGATCAGCGCCTTCGACGGGATGCAGCCGTAGTTCAGGCACTCGCCGCCGAGCTTGTCGCGGTCGACGACCACGGAGGTCTTGCCGAGTTGGCCGAGCTTGATGGCCGCGACGTAGCCGCCGGGCCCTCCGCCGATGATCAGGACGTCGGTTTTGATGGACATGGGTCGCCTCTCTAGAGCAGGGTGCGCGGATTCTCGAGACCGAGGATGATCGCGTTGACGAAGCGCGCCGCGTCGGCGCCGTCGACGACGCGGTGGTCGAAGGACAGGCACAGGTTCATCATGTCGCGGATGAAGATCCCCCCGTCGCGGTAGACCGGGATCTTGCGCAGCTTCATCAGCCCGAGGATCGCGACCTCGGGGTGGTTGACGATCGGGTTCGCGTAGAGCCCGCCCAGCGGCCCGATGTTCGTGATCGTGAACGTGCCGCCCTTCAGGGCGGCGACGTCGATCTTGCCGGCGCGGACCTTGCCCGCCATGTCGGCGATCTCGGCGGCCAGGCCCCAGAGGTCCCGGCCGTCGGCGCCCTTGATGTTCGGAACGAGCAGGCCCTGCGGCGCGGCGACCGCGATGCCGACGTTGTACTCCTTCTTGACGACGATCGCGCCGCCCGCCTCGTCGAGCGAGGAGTTGAACATCGGGAACTCGGCGAGCGCCTTGGTCAGCGCGCGCACGATGAAGGGCAGGAAGGTCAGCTTGACTCCGCGGCGCGCGGCCTCGGGCTTGAGCGTCTCGCGCAGGGCCAGCAGCGCGGTCATGTCGCACTCGTCGACGTGGGTCACGTCGGCGACCGCGCGCTTGGACTGCGCCATCTTCTCGCCGATCTTGCGGCGGATGCCGACGAACGGGATGCGCTCCTCGCCCGACGACGGCGCGCGCGGCGGCGTGAACACGATCGGCTCCTCGGCCGCCGCGGCGGCCGGGGCGGCCGCGGGCTGCTTCGCCGCGCCCTTGAGAACATACTCCGCAACGCCATCTGGCACACTCCCCCCTATCACGCAGCAGTTTGTAACGGAGGCAACTACTGCCTCCGCTACCATTGCTCAAGAGGCAAAAACGCTTTATAACAAAGCTGCACAGACGCCCGTGCTGGTTCTGGATATTCAGACATTGCTGGATCAGCGGGGGATTAACGTGGATATTCGTGATAAGTTCGGCGAGTTTTTACAACAACTCAGTAA
>JAGWRY010000065.1 GCA_028869495.1 Elusimicrobiota bacterium
CGAACAGGGCCGTGCGTCCGGGCTCGGCCTTGTCGTTCCAGTGCGCGTCGAGGGCGTCGTAGACGGTCCGGTCGAGCGCGACGCCGACGAAGAGCACGCGCGGGTTCTTCTGCGCGTCGAAGGTCACGAACTCGTAGACGCCGGGCTTGTGCGGGGCGTGGCTGGGGAGGGCGTCCGGCTTGAAGCGGAAGCAGCGCTCCGACATCGCGACGCGGAACTTCCGGAGCGCGCTCACGCGGCCTCCGGCGAGCGCCAGACGGCGCGGCCGACGAAGAACGGGCCCAGGCGATCCAGATACTCGGAGGTCTGCACCGTCGGGCGCATCGTCTCGACGAGCTGGGACAGCGGCGCGAGGTCCCGGCCGATCAGCCCGATCACGAAGTCGTTGTCGTTCTTGTCGAGGCCGTGGCAGGCGAGGCGGACGTCCTGCGCGAAGCCGGCGTCGCCGAAGCGGCGGCCGATCTGCCCGTGCTCCTTCAGGATCTGCATCTGCTCGGGGCGCGGCAGGCGCGCGAACGAGCCCTTGCGGCGCAGAGGGTACCAGACCGCCCACGGCGCGGCCGGGTCGCGCACGACCCGGCGCGGGCGGTCCAGCAGCCAGTCCTCGAGCCGGGGCTCGTAGCCGAGCGCGTAGGTGCGGCCGATCATCGCGAGCTCGGGCTTGAGCGCCAAGGACGCGAACGGCCCGGACTGGAGGGCGCGCCGCACGCCGGTCGCCAGGCGCTCGGGGTCCGCGCTAATCGCGAGCACGGCGACGCCGGTCGGGTCGCCCAGCTCCTCGTAGACGACGCAGTCGGCGCCGGCCGAACCCAGCGCCGCGCCGAGCGCGGACGCGTCGCGGCAGCCGCCGAAAGCCGTCAGCTGCATGAACAGGCGCTTGTCCGAGAACTGCGGGGCGCCGTCCTTGGGGCCGCCCTTCTCGCGCAGGTCGAGCGCGGGCTCAGGCTGCGCGTCGGGGCGGGCGTGCGGGTGCGCGGGGCGGGAGGGTTGGCTCTGGGTCACGACGGGATTCTACTTATTCCCGTCGGGGACTGTCGAGGAGGCGCGCGCGACGTTCTCGAGCGCGACCAGGCAATGCAGCGCGTCCGGCGAGCCGGCCGGGGCCTCGTCGAGACAGCGGCTCAGGTCGCGCCGCGCCTCGTCGGCGTCGCCGCGCACGAGCGCGGTCATCCCGGCCTCGTAGTCGCGCGACGCCGCGGACGCGGGATGCGGCAGGCTCACGTCGGGCGGCGGCGGCGGGGCGCCTTCGTTGGCCCAGGCCCGGAGCGACGCGCAGCCGGAGGCGGCCAGCGCCGCGGCGAGGAGGGCGAGCAGGGCGGGACGTCTCACGCCGCGAGGGTAGCCCGGCGCTGTTGCGGATTAGTTGACGAGCTTGTCGACGGCGCCGACGAGGTCGTTCATCTCGAAGGGCTTCTGGAAGAACTGGTCGACGTTCTTGGCCAGGAAGTCCTGCTGGGCGGCGGTCAGCTTGCGCCCGGAGATCGCGATTATTTTCATATCCTTCGTCGCCGGGCTCGACTTCAGGATCTGGCAGACCTGGAAGCCGTCCATCACCGGCATCATCAGGTCCATGACCAGCACGTCGGGCACGCGCTTGCCGACCAGGATCAGCGCGTCGACCGGGTTGTTCGAGACCTGGACCACGTAGCGGTCCTTGTACTTCGCGAAGCCCTTGTCGATCAGCCGCGTCATCATCGGCTCGTCGTCGAGGATCATCACGTGGCGGTGCGGGTCGTCGATGTCGGCCGGGACCGGCATGTCGTACTTCTTCATGAACGGCACCAGTTCGGAGAGCGGGATGCGGCGGTGTCCGCCGGGCGTCACGCGGGCCTTCAGCTTGCCCTTGTTGACCCAGTTGATGACCGTCGTGTGGAACACGCCGCAGAGGCGCGCGACTTCGAAAGTGGTGAACGTCCTCTCGCCGAACTGTTCGTTCATGGTGGAATCCAGAATATATCTTTCCCTTATTGAAAGCAAGCGCGCGCCTGCATTTCCTCACGCAACGTCTTGTCTCGGCGGCTGGCGGCCGAATCCGGAAAAGTGTAGAATGGGCTTTCCTTGGTGCGATACCCAAGTGGTCCAAGGGGACGGTCTGCAAAACCGTTATTCGCGGGTTCGAATCCCGCTCGCACCTCCGATCCGACGCGCCGAGGGCCCCGAGACGGGGCCCTCGCTTTTTCATGAAATCCTCGCCCGCCTCCCCGGCCTGGCTCCCCGCCGTCGCGGCCGCGGCGCTGTTCGGACTCAGCGCCGTCGCCGAGAAGATCCTGCTGGCCGGCGTCGCGCCGGTCCTGCTGGCGGGACTGCTGTACCTGGGCGCCGGCGCCGGCCTGGCGCTGGTCCTGGCCGCGCGCGGGCGCGCGTCGGCCGGGCGGCCTCTCGAACGCGCCGATCTCCCGTGGCTCGGCGGCGCGATCCTGGCGGGCGGCGTCGCCGCGCCGGTCCTGCTCCTGCTCGGCCTCGAGCGGACTTCCGCCTCCGCCGCCTCGCTCCTGCTCAACCTCGAGGCCCCGTTCACCGCCCTGCTGGCGTGGAGCGTCTTCCGCGACCGCGCCGAGCCGCGCGTCGCGGGCGGCATCGCGCTGACTTTCGCGGGCGCCGTCCTGCTGTCGCGCCCCGCGCCGGGGGCGCTCGCGGCCGCGCCCTGGGGCGGGAGCCTGCTCCTGGCCGGCTCCTGCCTGGCCTGGGGCCTCGACAACAACCTCTCCCAGCGCGTCTCGGACAAGGACCCGGTCCAAGTCGCCGCGATCAAGGGGCTCGCCGCGGGCGCCGCGAACTGCGCGCTCGCCTTCGCGCTCGGCGCGCGGCTCCCGTCCGCGCCGCGCCTGGCCGGGGCGGCCCTCGTCGGCTTCCTCGGCTACGGCGTCAGCCTCGTCCTCTTCCTGCTCTCCCTGCGCCGGATCGGGACCGCGCGGACCAGCCTCTACTTCTCGACGGCCCCGTTCTTCGGCGCCGCCGGAGGCCTGCTCGTCCTGCGCGAGCCTCTGACGCCGGCGCTGGCCGCCTCCGCCGCGCTGATGGCGGCGGGCGCGCTGCTCGGCCGCGACGCTAGTACCAGTTGACGAACAGACGCCGGCGGTCGCCCCAGCCGACGAACGGCGGGCGCTCCAGGCGCGGGCCGACCCAGACCGCCGCCCACAGGCAGCCCGCGGGCGCGCGCAGTCGGTGCGTCCCGGCCGAGAGCGCGGTCGCGCCGGCCGCGACGCGCGCGCCGTCCAGGCGCGCGGGGACGCAGGAGGGGTCCGCCGCGGGAACGGTCCCGCCCAGGCCCGAGTCGGACAGCGGCGAAAGGCGGTAGCGCCCGGCGCGGAGAACGTCGAAGCGGCCGCCGCCGGGCGGCAGGACCGCGCCCAGCACGCGGAAGTCGTCCGACAGAGCCACGTAGCGGCGCGCGAAGAAAGCCTGGTCGCGCGAGCCGAGCCAGTCCGTCCGGTAGCTCGGGATCAGGACGGGCGCGGGATCGCGCGCGAGCTGGTCGCGCACGCGCGGACCGGGTCCGTTCGTGAAGGAGCGGATGTTCACGCTGTGCAGGAGCCAATCGTAGGCGGCGAAGGGCCGCGTCGGGACCAGGCCGATGCCGTCGTAGACGGGGTCCGCCGGGCCCGTCAGGTCCTCGGCCGCGTCCATCAGGCGGACCTGGCGCGCGTCGCTCCAGAAGACGTGACGGGCCGTCGCCGCGGCGAACGGGCCGAAGTGGGCGAAGAGGACGAGCGCCCCGGCCAAAGGGACCAGCTCGCGCCGCTCGCGCAGGAGGCCGTCCGCCAGCCGGACCGCCCGCCGCCAGGCGGCCAGGAAGCCGAACGGGACGAGCAGGAGCAGGTCGTACGGGTACGGCACCGGGTTCGCGAAGAGCAGGAGGAGAGCCCCGGCGAAGAGCGCCGTCTCCGGGACGTCGCCGGCCCAGAGCCGCGCGGCGCCCTCCCGGCGCGCGAGCTCGCGGCGCGCGTCGACGAGGGCCGCCGCGAGCAGGGCCAGCAGGAGCGGCGTCTGGGCGAGGAGCCGGGCCAAAGTCTCCCCCGGCAGGAAGCGCGGCGCGCCCCCGGCCGTCAAACCCGCCATCCAGCGCAGGGCGGCCTCCTCCGCCGGCCACAACCCGAGCGCGCCGTAGCCGAGGCGGACCGAGGCCAGCCCCGCCGCGGCTCCCGCCGCCCAGGCCGCGGCCAGCGCGCGCCGGGGCGCGCGATGCTCCGGCGGCGGCCAGGCGAGGAAGACGGCCGACAGAGGCAGGACGTAGGCCAGGGCCTTGAAGGCGACGAAGGGCAGGACGGCGGCCAGGAACCCCGCCGCGGCGTAGGAGCGGCGCCCCGCCGGACGCGCGCGCAGGACGTACCAGCTCAGCAGGAGACCGGTCAGCGCCGGGTTGTCGTGGCGGACCTCGAAGCCGTAGTCCCAGAGCGGCGCCAGGGTCGCCGCCGCCAGCAGGGCGGCCCAGCCCCGCCGCGTGCGGAGGTCCTCGCCGGTGCACGCGGCCAGCAGGATCAGGTTCAGCCAGAAGACCGCCAGCATCGCCGCCCGCGCCCGCGCGAAGAGGACGCGCGCGCGGACCGGCCCGCGCTCCAGCCGCGACAGCGCGGCGGCGAGGAGGTCGCCCCGCGCCAGAAAGCGCGCCTGCTCGCCCTCGGCCAGGACGCGCGCCATCGCGACGTTCTCGCACTCGTCGACCTGGTAGATCCGCGTCGACGACAGGTAGACGGAGAAGGCGGCCAGGGCGGCGAGGAGAACGGGAACGAGCCGGAACGCCCGGCCGGGAGTCTCGCGGCGCATCGCGCCAGTATAGCCCGCGGACCCGGGCCCGCCAAGCCCGCCCGAGGGGCGTCAGCGCAGGCCGAAGCTCGCGGTGCGCATCGACAGCGAGCCGTGCTCCAGGCCCTCGTGCTCCCAGGCGACGGCGTCGCCGGCGGCCGCGCCGAGGACGCACAGGTACGGCAGCCAGTGCTCCGGCGTCGGCACCGAGAGCGCGCCGCCCGGCATCGCGGCCGGGTCGCCGGCCAGGGAGTCGGCGTCCCCCGCCTCGGTGCGGGCCTTGACGTGGGCGTCGAACTCGGCGCACCAGGGCTCCGGCGCGGCCCGCGGCGACCAGTCCAGGCGCGCGAGGTTGTGGACGACGTTGCCGCTGCCGAGGATCAGGATCCCGCGCTCGCGCAGGGGCGCCAGACGCCGCCCGACGTCGAGGTGGAAGCCGCCGGAGCGCGCCGGGTCCACGCTCAGCTCGACGACGGGGACGTCCGCGCGCGGATACAGGTGCGCGAGGACCGACCACGCGCCGTGGTCGAGCCCCCAGCCGCCGTCGTCGAGCGCGGCCTCCCCGCCGAGCGCGCCGCGCACGAGCGCGGCGGTCTCGGGGCTTCCGGGGGCCGGGTAGCGGAACGCGTAGAGCTCCGGCGGGAAGCCGGAGAAGTCGTGGATCGTGCGCGGGGCGGCCTCGCTCGTCGCGCGCAGGCCGTCCGTCGTCCAGTGCGCGGACACGCAGACGACGGCCCGCGGACGCCCGATCTCCGCGCCGAGCCGCGCGAGCGCGCGGCTCCACGCGTTGTCGCGCAGCGCGTTGCGCGGGTCGCCGTGTCCGGCGAAGACGACGGGAAGCCTGTTCATATGTAACTGTAATGGTAACATATAAGCGGACCGCGCGCAAGGCCCGCCCTTGCGCGGCGCGCGCCGCTTGTGCTGGAATCGGGACGCGATGACGGCTCCCGGCCCCGACGTCCCCCTTCCCGCCCTGCGCTCGCGCCTGGAGGCGGTGCCCGCCGAGGAGGACGGTCAGCCCGTCTACCTCCTGCGCGACCTCGAGGAGCTGTCCGAGTCGTCCGTCGCGCTCTCCGGCGGCGGGGTCTTCCTGGCCTCGCTCTTCGACGGCAAGCGCACGGCCGAGACGCTCCGCGAGCTGTTCGTCCAGGGGACCGGCTCCGAGATCAAGGTGGAGACGATCCTCGAGCTCGCGCGCGCGCTGGAGGACGCCGGCTACCTGGAGACCCCGGCGCTGGCCGAGCGGCGCCGCAAGGCCCTGGAGGCCTTCCGCGCCTCCGGACGGCGCCCGGCCGTCTTCGCCGGCCCCTCGTACCCGGCCGAGCCCCCGGTCCTGTCGCACCGCCTGTCGGACTTCTTCACGGCCGAGCGCGGACCCGGCAAGCCCGCCGCGGAGTCGCCCGACAAGCCCGCCCCGCTGGGCCTCGTCGCGCCCCACATCGACTTCGGCCGCGGCGGCCCCTCCTACGCCTGGTCGTACCGCGCGCTCTCCGAGCGGCGCCCGCCCGACGTCGTCGTCTCCTTCGGCGTCGCGCACGTCTCGCCGGACACCCCGTGGATCTTCACGCCGAAGGCCTACGAGACCCCGTTCGGCGCGCTGGAGGTCGACGCCCCCCTCTACGACGCGCTCGCGGACAAGGTCTGGTACGACCCGCGCGCCGACGAGTGGGCGCACAAGAACGAGCACTCGCTGGAGTTCCAGGCCGTCTGGCTCAAGTACCTGTGGCGCGAGAAGACCCCGCCCTGGGTGCCGATCCTCGTGTCGAGCTTCGAGCGCTTCTCGCCCGACGAGGTCCCGTCGAAGGCCGCCGCGCTCGACAAGGCGATCCGGGACTTCGCCGGCGTCCTGAAGGAGCAGCAGGACGCCGGCCGGCGCGTGACGATCCTGGCCGGGATCGACCTGGCCCACGTCGGCCGCCGCTTCGGCGACGAGCTGGAGCTGACGCCCGACCTGGAGAGGAAGATCGAGGCCGAGGACCGCCGCTCGCTCGTGGACGCGCTCGCCCTCGACGCCGACGGCTTCTACCGCTCCGCGGTCGGCGACGGCGCCTGGCGCAAGGTCTGCGGGCTGTCGGCCCTCTACACGTCCGTGCGCCTGATCAAGGAGCTCGGCGGCGCGTCCGCCGCGCCCGGCCGCCTGCTGTCCTACGGCCAGGCCCCGGACCCGGCCGGCGGGATCGTCTCGTTCGCGTCCGCGGTCTTCGACCCCAAGGGCTGACGCGCGCGGGCGGGACAAAGTGGTATCATCCCGGCCGATGAGACCTTCGGGACGGCGCGCGCGGTTCCTCGCGGCGGCGTGCCTGCTGGCCGCCGGCGCCCTGGCCGCCCCCCTGCGCGCGCGCGCGATGTCCGATGAGGACGCGGCGCTCGTCAAGAAGGGCGAGAACGCCCTCTACAACTGCGACTACGACGGGGCCGACGCCCTCTTCGGCGACGCGCTGAAGGAGCGCCCGGCCGACCCGGTCCTCGCGCTCGGCGCGGCCGTCTCGGCCTGGTGGCGCATGGAGAACGACCTCTCCCTGCCCGGCAGCCCGGAAGAGAAGATCTTCCTCTCCAAGATCGGGAACTCGATCGCCGTCACGAAGGCCGCGCGCAAGACCGCCTCCGGCGACGACGCGGCGGAGGATTCTCTCTATCTCGGCGCGGCCTACGGCCTGCGCGGACGCTGGGAGGCCTCGCGCAAGCACTGGATCTCGGCCTACTTCGACGGACGGCGCGCCTACAAGTACGGGCGCCGGGCGATCGCGCGCGATCCCGAGCTCTACGACGCCTATCTGGGCCTGGGCGCCTTCGACTACTATCTGGCGACCCTGTCCCACCTGATCCGCGTGCTCGCCTTCGCCGGGCACGGCGGCAAGGCGAAGGGCCTGGCCGAGCTCGAGCTCGCCTCCCGCAAGGGCCGCTTCAGCGGCGACGCCGCCAAGCTCCTGCTGGTCGGCATCGAGTGGACCTTCGAGAAGAAGCCGGAGAACGCCTGGTCGCTCCTCGACGTCCTGCACGAGCGCTACCCGGACAGCCCGCTGATCGACTCGATGCGCCTGATCGGCCTGTTCCACCTGCGCGACGGCGAGGAGCTGAAGACGCAGGCGCGGGCGTTCCTCGCCGACGTGGAGAACAAGAAGCCGTTCTACCGCCCGATCGACGCCGCCGGCGCCTACTACTTCCTCGGCGTCGGCGAGCAGCTGCTCGGGGAGAGCGAGGACGCCCTGCGCCACTACCGCGCCGGCCTCGCGCTCGCGCCCGACGGCCAGCGCGTGCGCAGCCTGCTGTGGCTGGCGGTCGGCGAGGCGCAGGACCTCCTCGGCCGCCGCGACGCGGCGAAGGACTCCTACCGGCAGGCCCTGCGCGAGAACCCGCTCTGGGGCGTGCCGCGCTACGCGCGCTTCCTGATCAAGCACCCGTTCCGGCCCGGCGCCAACCCGCTGCCGGGCCGCAACGACGCCCTGCAGTAGGCGCCCCGTCAGCGCAGGCGCGCGAGGATCTCGGCCGCGAACTCCGGCAGGCTCGGGTCGCGCGCGCCCATGACCAGGACGAGGTCCCCGGCGCGCGCCTCGGCCGCGATCTCGGCGGCGATCGCGGCGCGGTCCGGGCGGTAGCGCGCGGCGGCGCCGCGCGCGGCCAGCGCGTCGGCGTACTC
>JAGWRY010000066.1 GCA_028869495.1 Elusimicrobiota bacterium
CGCGCGCCAGCTCCCGGGCCCGCGACGCCGCCTCGCTCAGCGCGCCCTCGGACGCGCTCCCGGCCAGAGCCGGGGCGGCGAACAGGCCGGCGGCGAGAGCGGCGAGGAGGGTTCGGCGGCCCACGACCCTAGGATGACCCCGCGCCGCGCCCCCGTCAAGGGGCGACCCTCCGAAGGGAAGGGTCGAACGGCGCCCGAAGGTCCGGTTTTTTTCCTTCGCGCTTTCGTGTCTTTGTGGTTCATCCGTCGGGCCGTTTTCTCTATAATGAATCCATGTGCGGCATCTTCGCCGTCGCCGGGCGCCCGGACGCGGCCGAGCTGACCCAGCTGGGGCTCTTCGCCCTCCAGCACCGCGGCCAGGAGTCGGCCGGGATCGTCAGCGTCGCCAAGGACGGGGCCTTCCGCTCGCGCATCGGGATGGGCCTCGTCTCCGAGGTCTTCGCGCACGGGGAAGCCAAGGAGCTCTCGGGCCAGGTCGCGATCGGGCACGTGCGCTACGCGACGACCGGCGCCAGCCAGCTGAAGAACGCCCAGCCGCTGATCTACAACACCGGCCACGGCCCGATCTCGGTCGCGCACAACGGGAACCTGACCAACGCGCTCCAGCTGAAGAAGAAGCTCGAGGGGCGCGGCGCGATCTTCCAGTCGGCGACGGACTCCGAGGTGATCGTCCATCTGCTCGCCCGCCAGGAGGGTCCGGTCGAGGACGCGCTGATCGCGAGCCTGCGGCAGGTCGAGGGCGCCTACTCGCTGCTGCTGATGACGCCGGAGCGCCTGATCGCGGTCCGCGACCCGTACGGCTTCCGCCCGCTGATCCTCGGCCGCCTGGGCTCGACGCACGTCTTCGCCTCCGAGACCTCCGGGCTGACCCTGATCGGCGCCGAGCCGGTCCGCGAGCTCGAGCCCGGCGAGATGGCGATCGTCGCCGGCGGCAAGCTCAAGACGCTCAAGCCCTTCCCGCCGGTCCCGGCGCCCGCGCGCTGCGTGTTCGAGCAGGTCTACTTCGCGCGCCCCGACTCGACGATCTTCGGACGCGGCGTGCAGGCCGCGCGGCGCGACCTGGGCCGCGCGCTCGCGCGCGAGATGGAGGGCGTGCAGGCCGACGTCGTCGTGCCGGTCCCCGACTCCGGCGTGTCGGCCGCGCTGGGCTTCTCGGAGACCGCGGGCATCCCGTTCGAGATGGGCCTGGTCCGCTCGCACTACGTCAGCCGCACCTTCATCAAGCCGACGCAGGAGCTGCGCGAGCACGCCGCGCGGCTGAAGCTGGCGCCGGTCCCCGAGGCCCTGCGCGGCAAGCGCGTCCTGCTGATCGACGACTCGATCGTGCGCGGCACGACGTCGAAGAAGATCTGCCGGAGCCTGCGCGAGGCGGGCGCGCGCTCCGTCCACATGGGCGTGACCTCCCCGCCGATCGTATCCCCGTGCTACTACGGCATCGACACCCCGCGCGCCGCCGAGCTGATCGCGAACGTCCACGCGCAGGACGAGATCCGCAAATTCCTCGGCGTCGACACCCTGCACCACCTGAGCCTGCAGGGGATGCTGCGCGCCGTCGGCCGCGGCGACGAGGCCGGCTGGTGCACCGCCTGCTTCACGCGCCGCTACCCGACCCCGATCCCGGACTACCAGGTCGCGGAAGCGGTCAAGTGACGCCGTCGCCGCGCTTCGGCTCCCGCCGGCCGGCCGAGCCCTTCGACTGGCCGCTGTTCTTCAAGACCTTCCACCTCCAGCCGGTCCCCCTCTGGCTGATCCTCAACGCGCTCGGCCGCCCCGCCGCGCTGGCCGCCGCGCGCCTGTCCGGAGCCTCCTGCGCGGGCCGCAACCGCGAGATCCTGCTCGCGGTCGCGACCGTCGCCTACCTGGCCGTCGTCCCGCCGCTGGGGACCGCCGCCGTCTACCCGCTCCTCGCCCGCCGCCGCCTGAAGGATCCGCGCCACCGCCTGATCGCCGACGCGACCTTCGCGCTGATGCTCGTCGTCTCGGCCTGGTACGCGGCCGCGCTCTGGGCGAAGGCCGCCCCGCTCGAGGGCGCCTTCGGCGCCCTGCGCGTCGCCTGCTGGCCCTAGGGCCCGCCGCCGGCGCCCGAATCCCGCAATCGAAAAGACTTGCGCGTTCCGCGAATTCCGGCTACCTTTAGGACGCCATGCCCGCGATGCGCGTCCATTGGAACCGCGTGAAGACGGCCGGAGGAGACGCCTGGGCCGAGTTCTTCGCGGTCAACCTCGACGACCCCCACTTCGACGCCCTCGAGGGCGTCTTCGTCGTCTGGCAGGGCGGCTCCCAGCCGGCCGCGGTCAGCGTGGGCCTGGGCTCCCTGCGCGACGCGCTGAAGGGCCAGCGTTCCGATCCGGCGATGGCCCCCTACCGCGGCAAGCCGCTGTTCGTCTCCTGGGCGAAGGTCGAGAAGGTCGCGCGGGCGGGCGTCACGCGCTACCTGCTCGAGGCGCTCAAGCCCCAGCTTCCCCTGCCGGCGCCGACGGCCGCGCCGATCGAGATCAACCTGCCCGGGCGCGGCGACGAGGCCCCGCCCGACGTCGCGACGCCGCCCCCGTCGCAGGTCTACGAGGACCTGCTGCGCCCCGACGCGGGCTCGCTCGACGAGGACCCGGCGGTCGCCGAGGGCAAGCGGCGCGAGGCCGAGATCAAGGCCGCGCTGGAGGCCCAGGCCGCCTCCGAGGCGAAGGCGATCGCGGCGGCGCGCGAGGAGGCCGAGTCCAAGGCCCGGGCGAAGGCCCGCGCCGAGGCCGCCGCGAAAGCCGACGCCGAGGCCCGCGCCAAGTCCGCGGCCGCCGCGAGGGCCGAGGTCGACGCCGCCGCGAAGGTCCGCGAGCGGCTCCCCCTCCAGCCCGCGTTCCAGAGGCTGATCGAGTCGACGAAGGAGATGCCGAAGACCGGCTTCTTCGGCTCGTCGAGCGCGAAGCCGCAGACGAACGAGGACAAGCTGGTCGGGATCGTCGTCCAGCTGATCCTCAGCGAGGCGATGCGCATGCGCGCCTCCGACATCCACTTGGAGCCGCAGGAGTCCTACCTGCGCGTGCGCTACCGGATCGACGGCATCATGGAGGAGGTCCTGCAGGTCCCGCACGACCTGAAGATGCGCGTCGTCTCGAACATCCGCGTCGCCTGCAGCCTGGATCCCGAGAAGCTCGCCGGCGGCAAGCCCGAGGACGGCCGCGTGACCGTCAACATCGGCGGGCGCGAGGCCGACCTGCGCCTGTCGACGTTCCCGACCGCGTACGGCGACAAGGCCGTCCTGCGCGTGATCCAGCGCACGACGACGACCGCGAAGCTCGACGAGCTCGGCCTGCTGCCCGCGTCGATCCGCCTCCTGAACGACCTGACCGCGCGCCCGCAGGGCATGATCGTCGTGACCGGCCCGACCGGCTCCGGCAAGTCGACGACCCTCTACGCCCTCCTGCAGGGCCTCAACGACTCGACGAAAAACATCGTGACCCTCGAGGACCCGGTCGAGCGCAAGATCAAGGGCATCTCGCAGGGCCAGATCCAGCCGCGGCAGGGCTTCGGCTTCGCCGAAGGCCTGCGCGCGATCCTGCGCCAGGACCCGAACGTGATCATGGTCGGCGAGATCCGCGACCAGGAGACCGCCGAGATCGCGCTGTCGGCCTCGCTGACCGGACATCTGCTGCTGACGACCCTGCACACGAACAGCGCGCTCGGCGCCGTCGGCCGCCTGATCGACATGGGCTTGGAGCCCTTCCTCGTCGCCTCGGCCCTGACCGCCGTCACCGCCCAGCGCCTGGCGCGCACGATCTGCCCGTACTGCGCGGAGCCCTGCGCCCCGACCGCCGAGGAGGTCTCCGAGACCGACGCGCGCGCGCGGCGCGCCGGCATCGAGCCCCCGAAAGGCTGGGAGGCCGGCCTGAAGAAAGGGGCCGGCTGCGACGAGTGCCGCGGCACCGGCTACAGCGGCCGCACGCTGATCTTCGAGGCCGTCGTCGTCAAGCCCGCCCTGCGCGAGGCGATCCTGCGCAAGGGGACGATCGACGAGCTGAAGGCGGCCGCGAAGGACGGCCTGGAGCCCCTCCTCCTCGACGGCCTGCGCAAGGCCGCCGAGGGCCGGACGACCCTCGACGAGGTCATGCGCGTCGTCGACTCGTCGGACTGATCAGCGCGCGGCCGCGCGCACGGCCGCGGCCACCGCGGGGGCGACGGACGGGTCGAAGATCGACGGGATGATGTACTCGTCGCGCAGCTTGTCCGCCGGGACGGCCGCGGCGATCGCGCGCGCGGCGGCCAGCTTCATCTCCTCGGTGATCTCTCTCGCGCGCGCGTCGAGGACGCCCCGGAAGAGCCCGGGGAAGGCGAGCGCGTTGTTGACCTGGTTCGGACAGTCCGAGCGGCCGGTCGCGACGACGCGCGCGTAGCGGACGGCCTCCTCGTAAGGCACCTCGGGCTCGGGGTTGGCCATCGCGAAGACGATCGCGTCCTTCGCCATGCGGCCGAGGTCGCGCCCGCTCACGAGGCCGGGCCCCGACAGGCCGATGAAGACGTCGGCGCCCCGCAAGGCGTCCCGGAGCGAGCCCTTGAAGCCGCGCGGGTTGGTCAGCCGCGCGTACTCCTCCTTCGCCGGGTTCATCCCTTCGCGCCGACCGGCGTAGACGGCGCCGGTCCGGTCGAAGCCGACGACGTCGCGCACGCCGGCGCGCAGGAGGATCTTCGTGACCGCGACGCCGGCCGCGCCGACGCCCGCCAGCGCGACGCGGATCTTCCGGATGTCCTTCTTGACCAGCTTCAGGGCATTGAGGAGTCCCGCCAGCGCGACGATCGCGGTCCCGTGCTGGTCGTCGTGGAAGACCGGGATGTCGAGCTCGCGGCGCAGGCGCGCCTCGATCTCGAAGCAGCGGGGCGCGGAGATGTCCTCGAGGTTCACTCCGCCGAAGCCCGGCGCGACCGCCTTGACGACGGAGACGATCTCGTCGACGTCCTTCGTCGCCAGGCACAGCGGGAACGCGTCGACGCCGCCGAACTCCTTGAAGAGCATCGCCTTGCCCTCCATGACCGGCATCGCGGCCTCCGGGCCGATGTCGCCCAGGCCCAGCACCGCGGTCCCGTCGCTGACGATCGCGACCGTGTTGCGCTTGATCGTCAGGTTCCAGGCCTTGCGCGGGTCGCGCGCGATCGCCTCGCAGACGCGCGCGACGCCCGGCGTGTAGGCCATCGACAGCTCGGCGCGGGTGCGCACCGGCGACTTCGGCACGACGCTGAGCTTACCGCCGAGATGGAGCAGGAAGACCTGGTCGGAGACGTTGACGACCTCGACGCCGGGGATCTTCTCGAGCGCCGCGACGAGGCGCCCGCCGCCCTCGTCGCCGTCCACCGAGACCGTCAGGTCGCGCACGTTGTAGTCCGCGCCTCCCTCGACGAGGTCCATCGCGCCGACCGCGGCGCCCTCCCGGCTGATGCGCGCGAGCGCGCGCGCCAGGGTCCCGGTCCCGCGCCTCAGCCGCAGGCGCAGGGTCAGCGTGCGGGACGGCGCGACGAGAGGGGCGAGGCGGCGGGCGCGGCGGCGGGAACGGGACATGGCTTCCTCCGGAGAAACGGCCTCCGGAGTCAACGCAACGTTCGTTCCAGGCCGGGCGCGGCGTCAGCCGAGCCGGAACGCGGCGAAGGCGACGGCCGCCGACGCGGCCAGGCAGTACCAGCCGAACCAGCGCCAGCGCCCGCGCTCCAGCCAGCTCGACAGCCAGCGCAGCGCGGCCAGCCCCGCCAGGAAGCTGAAGACCATCCCGACCAAGCCCGGCGTGAAGGAGGCCGCGTGCAGGCCCTCGGGCGACTTCATCAGGCGCCAGGTCTCCTTCGCGATGACCGGCGGCGTCAGGATCACCGCCAGCGCGAAGCTGAAGTCCTCGGCCAGCGCGCGCGGGACGTCGAGCATCAGGCCGAGCGAGATCGTCGCGCCCGAGCGCGAGAAGCCGCGGAACGGCAGGCACAGCCCCTGCACCGCGCCGATCCACAGCGAGCCGCGCGCGTCGAGCGGGTGCGCGCGCCCCGCGTCCGCCCCGTCGCGCCGCGCGGCCCACAGGATCAGGACGCCGACCGAGGCCAGCGCCGCCGCGATCAGCGGCAGGTTCGAGAACAGCGCCTCGACCTCGTCGTGGCGCGCGTGACGCAGGACGACCTTCTCGATGACCAGCATCAGGAAGATCCCGACGACGCCGGTCGCCCCCGTCGCCAGGACCAGCGCCTGGGCCGCCTCCCGCCGCGCGGCCGCGCCCGCCTTCAGGAAGCGCTCCTTCCAGCGCGGCCAGAAGTACAGGATCACCGCGAAGGTCGTGCCCGTGTGCAGCATCACGAGCAGGAACGTCATCGCCGGCGCCGAAGGGTTCAGCCCCATCAGCTTCTCGGCGACGACGACGTGCGCCGAGCTCGACACCGGCAGGAGCTCGGCCAGGCCCTGGATCACCGCGACGACCACGATCTGGAGGAGGGTCATGGCGACATCATAGGATTTCGCGAGAAGGTCTGGACAAATCCGCGAGCGCGCGCTACACTGCGCGTCATGCGCGCGGCAAACCCTCTGCTGCTGGCGGCTCTGCTGTGCTCGCCCGCCGCCGCGGCCCCCGGAGCGTCCCTCGCCTTCGTCTCGGGGCGCGTGACGGTGGAGACCCCGTCCGGCGCCCGCGCCGGACGGACCGGGGAACCCCTCGCCTCCGGCGACGCGGTGGCCACCGGCGCCGACGGGACCGCGATCATCGCGACCGCCGACGGCTCGCGCCTGAAGCTCCGCGCCGAGAGCCGGATCGTGCTGACCCTCCCCGCGCCCGACTCGCCGGCGACCGTCGCGTTCCTCTCCCTCGGGGGCGTCTTCGCGAAGGTCGCCAAGCGCGCGGGCCAGGACTTCCGCGTGAGGACCCAGGACGCCGTCGCCGCCGTGCGCGGCACCGAGTTCTTCACGGCCTTCGGCCGCGGCCGCGGGCGTCGCCGCGACCTGTGGGTCTGCGTGCAGGAAGGCGTCGTCGCGGTCGGCTCCGACGCGTCGGCCCGGACCCTGCGCGTGCCGGCCGGCCGGGGCGTCCTGCTCCGCTCCGGGCGCGAGCTGACCCGCCCGCAGGCCTACGATTGGACGAAGGCGCTGAACTGGAACATGGACCCGGCCGCGGGGAAGGTCGCGGACAAGACCGACCTCGACGCCGCCTACACGGACCTGCTTGACCAAGACTACCGCTAGACGCGCCGCCGCCCTGGCCCTCCTGCTCGCCCTGCCCCCGGCGGCGCGGGCCGGCAAGCCGATCCCCCAGCCGTCGCG
This sequence comes from Elusimicrobiota bacterium, assembly GCA_028869495.1. Lineage (GTDB taxonomy): Bacteria > Elusimicrobiota > Elusimicrobia > UBA1565 > UBA9628 > GWA2-66-18. The sequence continues at coordinate 7,268 of JAGWRY010000066.1, forward strand.
CGGCCGCGAGGTCGAGTACGAGTCCGCGCAGGCCCTGTTCGGCCGCTTCGGCGCCTTCGAGCCGATGGCCCGGGCCGCCGAGCGCTGGCAGTACCAGGACCAGCGCGGCTACAAGAATCTGACCCTCGGCTCCTACGCGCGCGTCGAGCGCCGCCTGAAGATCGGGCTCTTCGACCGCCTGCAGTCCGGCGCGCGCCACGACGACGACTGGGTGAAGGACGCCGCCGGCTGGAGCTGGCGCGACACGACGCGACGCCCGGAGAACGTCCTGATCCTCGACGCGACCCCGCGCGTCCTCCTCGGCGGCAGCTGGGTCGGCTCGGTCAAGGTCCGCGGCGAGCACGACTTCTTCGACGGGCAGAGCCTCGTGAAGGTCGCGCCCGAGCTGGCATGGTTCTGGATGGACGGCCTGCGCCCGCGCGCGACCTTCTTCTTCCGCTTCGAGGCGACCTTCCCGCTCAACTACGGCGAGACGACCGTCTCCGAGCGCTGGTGGTACCTGGCCGCCCTCTGGCACGCGCGCCCCTGGCTGTCCCTCGGCCCGCAGGTCGCCCTGCGCGACGAGACCTGGAGCACCTCCGCCCAGTACCGCGCGCTGAACCCGGGCGCCGACTACAAGGTCCTCTACCGCGCCTGGGTCCCCGGCTTCACCCTCGTCGCCCGCCTTTGACGAAAAGAGCTACAATTCCCCCGATGAGCGAAGAGACCGACGCCCCCAAGCCGAAGATGGACGCCGCCGACCTCTGGCGCGAGGAGATCTTCACCGACCGCAAGGTCGGCACGATCCGCCGCCTCGTCCCGGTCAAGGCCGACGGCTCCGCGGACCCGTCGCGCCGCACCGCCTTCCTCGGCGAGGCCCAGATCCTGACGACCGCCGGCTCTCTGCCGCTCAGCTTCGAGATCGCGGCCGAGACTCTCGACCAGGCCGTCGCCGGCTACGCGGAGGCCGCGCAGGCCGCCTTCGACGAGGCGATGGAGGAGCTCAAGGAGATGCGCCGCCGCGCGTCGTCCTCCCTCGTCCTGCCGGGCGGGCCCGGCGGACTTCCCCCCGGCGCCGGGCTCGGCGGAGGCCTGCCTCCCGGCGGCCTTCCCCCCGGCAAGCTGAAGCTCTAAGCCTCCGCGACGATCGCGCTCTGCGGCGACGGACCCAGCCCGTGCAGGGCCGCGCGCGCGAAGCCCGCGTTCTTCAGCATCCGCTCGAGCTCCGCGAAGGTGTAGGCGTCGCCGGACGGCGTCGAGCTCAGCATCGTCAGGCTGAAGGCCGCGGCCGCCGGCGGACTCACGCGGTCCGGGTTCGGAACGAACTCCAGCACGACGGCTCGCCCCTTCGGCGCCAGCGCCGCTCGGACCTTGCGCAAAAGCGCCTCGTTGGCCGGCGCGTCGAAGTGGTGCAGGAAGTTCGTCAGCAGGATCACGTCGTAGCCGGTCCCGAAGTCGGCGTCGAAGGCGCTGCCCGGCAGGCGCTCGTAGCGGTCGGCGGCCCCCGCGGCGCGGGCGTTCTCGAGAGCCACCTCCAGGACCTGAGGCCAATCCAGCGCGACCACCGTCGCGCGCGGACAGCGCCGGGCCAGCGCCAGGCCGAACAGCCCGTGGCCCGCCGCGACGTCCAGGACCCTCAGGCGCGGCGCGTCCGCGACGTCGAGCAGGTCCGCGATCGCCTCGGCCGGCGCCGCCATCATCGGCGCCATCGCGCGCGCGAAGTCCACCCAGACCGGATGCTCGGGCGCGGTCGTGCCCGCGCCGTCGTCCAGCACCGTCCCGCCCCGGCGGACAGCCTCGCCCAGGCGGCGGAAGCCGTCCATCAAGCGCGGCGCCCCCAGGAACCGGGCGACCGAAGCCAGACAGGCCGGCGACTTCCGGCTCAGGAAGACGGCGGCGTCGGGGGCGAGCGCGTAGCGCGCGCCGTCCTTGGACAGCAGGCCCAGGATCGTCAGATAGTCGCAGAGGACGCGCAGGCCGCGCTCGGACGCCGTCAGGCGCGCGGACAGCTCGGCCGGCGTCGCGCCGCCCTCGTCGATCGCGGTGAAGAGGTCCAGCTCGATCGCGGCCCGCAGGGCCTCGGTGCGCTGGTAGGCGTTGAAGGCCTCGAAAATCCGCTCCGGCGAGACGGCGGCGGACGGCTTCCGGGGCGCGCGCGGGGGCATGAGGGCTCTCCTGGACGTCGAGGGTGGCGGCGCCGCCAGTAGACCAAATCCGGGACGGCGCGCCAAGGAGCCCCTTGCTTTCCGTCTGATAACATTTATAATTCATGTAAATGAAGGCGGAGACACTTCTCCCGCTCCTCGTGCTGGCGCTGGCGCCGCTCGGCGCGCGCGCCGCGGACGGCGCCCGGGCGCCCGGCGGCGCCGTCGCGGTCCTGGACCGGGACCTCGGGATCCTGCGCGACGGCTTGGCCCGCGACCCCGACGCCGTCACCCTGCGCGAGTGCGACGCTCTCGCGGCCCTGAAGAACCGTCCCGACGTCCTCTTCCTCGCCTACTTCAGCGACCGCCGGACCGTGCGCTGGTTCAGCGACCCCGCTCTGATCGCCGCGCCCTACCGCGACTTCGCCCGACGCTACGGCCGGCCCGCCGGCCGGCTCGACCGCCTCTTCGAGACGAAGGCCGTCCAGGCCTCCCGGACCGACGGCGGGACGGAGGACCTCCTGATCCCGGTGCTCGACGGCGGGCGCGCGACCGGCGCCGTCGAGCTCGAGGTGCTCCGCGTCGGGACGATCCCGGCCGCCGTGCCGGGCGACAGCCGCGTCCGGCCCTCGCCCAAGGACGACGGCGAGCGCCGCCACTGGATCAACGCCCTCGTGCTCTCGATGGCGGGACGGACCTCCGAGGCCCTCGCCGAGGCCCCGCACGACGCGGACTGCGCCGGGCTGCGCCGGCGGCTGGCCGCCGCGGC
>JAGWRY010000067.1 GCA_028869495.1 Elusimicrobiota bacterium
CGATCACGAGGCACTGCTCGCCCTCGGCCGGGGCCAGGACCGCGGCCGCGTGGACCGCGCAGGCGAGCGGCTCGGCCAGCGCGCCGGCCGCGAACGGGACGCCGGCGGGGAGCGCGTGCAGGCCGCCGCGCACGATGTGCGCGGGGACCAGGTCGTACTCGGCGTAGGCGCCGTTGTGGAGCTTCAGGTTCTCGCAGAGCTGGCTCTGGCCGCGCGCGCACCAGAAGCAGTCGTCGGCGGGGGCGGAGTTGGCGACGACGACGCGGTCGCCGGGCTTGACGTTCGTCACGCCTGCCCCGACGGCGGCGACGGTGCCGGCCAGCTCGTGGCCGAACGGCGACGGGTAGTCGCCGAGGAGCACGCGGTGGCCCTGGCGGTAGGCCTTGAAGTCGGTGCCGCAGGTCAGCGCCGCCCCGGTCTTGACGAGCGCCTGGCCGGGGCCGGGTCGCGGGACCGGCCGCTCCTCGAGGCGCACGTCGCGCGGGCCGTGGAAGACGACGGCGCGCATCGTCTCGCTCATCGCGGGACCAGGACGGCCTTGAGGACCCGCCGCGTCTTGACCGCGCGCACGGCCTCGTCGAAGGCGGACAGCGGGAAGGCCTCGGGGGCCAGCGCGGCCGGGTCGAAGCGTCCGGAGGCGATCAGGTCGAAGGCCTCCTTGAGGTCGGTCAGGGCCGGCGAGTAGGAGCTGATCACCGAGAGCTCGCGGTGGTAGACCTGGTTGAGGTCGAGCTTCAGGACCGGGTCCGGGTGGAACGACGCGAAGACGTTGAGCGTCCCGCCGTCGCGGAGCCAACTCGCCGCCCGAGCGACCAGCTCGGGCGACCCCGCCGTGAACACCACCGCGTCATAGCCGCGCCCGTCGCTGATGTCTTTCCCGGCCTTCGCGAACTCCTCGGCGTCCGCGAAGGCTTTTCCCCAACGGGAGAACGTCGCGACGCGATTCGCGTCGAGGTCCAGCCCGACCGGAACCGCGCCCAGGCTCTTCAGGAGCTGTCCGGTCGTCTGCCCGACCGCGCCGAGGCCCACGATCCCGACCGTGTCGCCTTCGCGCGCGCCCAGCCGCTTGACGTTGCGCAGCACGCAGGCCAGCGGCTCGGTCTGCGAGGCCGCGTGCGCGTCGAGGCCGTCGGGGATGCGGAAGGCGGCGTGACGGGCGTGCAGGGCGGGCACGCGCACGAACTCGGCGAAGCCGCCCGGGTCGACGTTCGTCGCCTTGAACTGGCGGCACATCGACTCCTGACCGCGGCGGCAGAAGTGGCAGGTCCCGCAGGGGACGTGGTGGGAGACGACGATCCGCTCGCCCTCGCGGAACGGAGCCCCGGGCCCGGCCTTCGCGACGCGGCCGGCCAGCTCGTGGCCGAGCACGGCCTTCGGCGCGCGGGTGTCGAGCTTCATCACGTCGGTCCCGCACAAGCCGCAGACGTCGACCGCGAGCAGGAGCTCGCCGTCTCCGATCTCGGGAACGGGAACCTCGACGAGGGTCGCGGCGCCGCCGCGGGCCAGGATCGCCTTCATAAAGAGCTCCGTCTATGATAGGAAATCCGGCCCCGGGGCGGCAATTTGGCGGGCGGCGCCGCGGGGCCCTACCGGGACTCGAACTTCAAGACGTGGAAGGCGCCGAGCGCCAGGCGCTTGTACTCCGCGAAGGAGTCCGTCCCGTAGAGCTGGAAGATCGTGTAGGTGCCGACGCCGTTCTTGTGCAGGACGTAGACTTGGCCGTACGTGAAGCCCCGGGCCGGGGCGCGCGCCGCGATCGGGAAGCGCCGGAGCAGGATGAAGCCCCAGTCGGCCCCGAACTCCTTCTTGACCGCGGCGGGGGGGAACGGCGCGAATCCGCCGAGGGACGGCGGCTCGTCGGCGCCGGCCAGGTGCTCGAGCATGACCGCGGCCAGCTCGGGGGACGGGCGGTCGGGGGGCGCCGCGCCCGCCCGGGCGGCCGTCCGCTCGAGCGCGGCCTCGGAGTCGAAGCGGAATCGCAGCTCGAAGGGGGCCGACTCGTCGCGCATCGCGAACTGGGACAGCCCGTCGTTCACGGCGACGAACCTGTAGCCGCTCGGCAGGAAGACCGTCGCGCGGCGGAGCATGTCCTCGTAGCGGATCCCGCCCCGCTCGCGCCGGAGGTAGTGCAGGAGGTAGGCGAGGCGCATCCCCGGCTCCGCGGCGCGCGCGGCGGCGGCCGCCGGCGCGGCGGCGAGGGCGAGCGCGATCGCCGGGACCGCCCGCAGGGGGCCCCTCATCGGAAGAAGTTGTGGAAGGCGGCCATCTCGAGGGGGTGCATCTCGACGTCGCCGGGGGCGCGCGCGGCGACGGAGAGGTCGGCCTGGCGCGCGCTCAGGGCGGCGTACTGCGCCTCCATCGGGTTGAGCTCCAGCAGGAGCGCGCCCTTGCCGCGGAAACCGCGCGGGGCGGCGACGCCCAGGACGCGGACGTTCTGCAGGGCCGTCGCGGCGAGCTTCTCCGGGGCGCCCGAGCCGAGCGCGGCGTCGAAGACGGCGATCAGGTCCACGCGGTCGCCGGGCTTGACGCCGATCAGCTGGTCCGCGTCGACGGGGACGGAGACGGAGCGCATTCCCGCCCGCAGGGGGGTCTTGTCGAAGACGGGCTTGAGCGCCTCCCGCTTCCCGGCGCGGGCCGGCGCGACGGCGGGGCGCGGCGCCGCCGGCGCCCCGATCGCGAGGCCCTTGCCCGGCAGGGACTCCGGGCCCATGACGAGGGCGGAGGGGTCGCGGACGTTCAGGGGCGTGATGACGTCCGCGGAAGGCGCGGCGGGGCCGGGGCCGGACGGCTGCGCCGCGAGGGCGCCCGGGACGGCGAGCAGTAGCGCGGTCAGCCAGGCGAGGGAGCGGTTCATGCGCGGACTATAGGCCCGGAACGCGTCGGCGTCAAGGGAGCCCGGGTCCGAGTTCCCGGACTGCCCGTTCATTCCCGTCGGCCGCCGTTCGTCGCGTCCTTCGGCGGGACCGCGGCGGATCGACCGCCGCTTGTCGTCTCGCGGCGGCGGAATCACGGCTTTTCGCCGTCCGCTCGACACATCCCGGCGAAGGACGCGACGAACGACGATCAAACGGGCGTCGGCCGGCCGCTCCGAGAGATCGCCGTCCGATCCCGTCCCCGGCGGGACGTGGAGCGAGGACGGCGGGTCGGCCGGTCCCGCCGTCCGCCGCCGAGCGACCCCGAGCGAGGGTCAAACCCGAGCGATCCCGACGGGGACGGGATCGGACGGCGGCCCACCGAGCGGAGGATGGAAAGTCCGCGAACAGGGAGAGGCGGGGTTCCTCCGTCGGGGATTCGATGATATAATCTCCGGACGATGCCGACAGCGAAACCCTGGACGACCGACTCCGCCGCGGAGCTCTACAGCCTGCGCGGCTGGGGGCTGAACTACTTCGGGATCAACGAGAAGGGCCACGCGACGCTCCAGCCCCAGCGCACGCCGGAGGGTTCGATCGACGTGATGGACGTCGTCGAGGACGTCGCCGCGCGCGGGATCAAGATGCCGGTGCTGATCCGCTTCCAGGACGTCCTGCGCCGGCGCGTGACGCTGCTCAACGAGGCGTTCGCGTCGTCGATCGCCGAGCACGGCTACGGCGGCCGCTACTTCGGCGTCTACCCGATCAAGGTCAACCAGCTGCGCGAGGTCGTCGAGGAGATCGCCGACGCCGGGCGGCCGTTCCAGTTCGGGCTCGAGGCGGGCTCGAAGGGCGAGCTGCTGGCCGTGCTGGCGATGAACCCGTCGGACGCGCTGACGATCGTCAACGGCTACAAGGACGAGTCGATGATGCGCCTGGCCGCGATGGGCCTGAAGCTCGGGCGCCGCGTCGTCGTCGTCATCGAGAAGCTCTCCGAGCTGGACCTCCTGCTCAAGGCCGCGGCCGAGGCGGGGGTCAAGCCCCTGATCGGCGTGCGCGTCAAGCTCCAGACGCAGGGCGTCGGCAAGTGGCGCTCGTCGACCGGGCACTTCGCGAAGTTCGGGCTGACGACGCCGGAGATCCTCGGCGTCGTCGAGCGCCTGAAGGCCGAGGGCCTCGAGGACTGCCTGAAGCTCGTCCACTTCCACATCGGCTCGCAGGTCTGCGACATCCGCACGCTGAAGGACGCGGTCAAGGAGGGCGCGCGCTACTACGCGAAGCTGCGCAAGCTCGGCCTCGGCGTCGAGTACCTGGACTGCGGCGGCGGCCTCGGCGTCGACTACGACGGCACGCACACGGCCGTCGAGTCGTCGATGAACTACTCGCTGCGCGAGTACGTCGCCGACGTCGTCTACTCGGTCCAGGAGGTCTGCCGGGCCGAGAAGGTCCCCGAGCCGAACCTCGTCACCGAGTCCGGCCGCTCGACCGTCGCGCACCACGCGGTCCTCGTCGTCAACGTCTTCGGCGCGATCGAGGCCGGAACCTCGCCGGTCGACCTCGGCGAGACGCCCGGCGAGCACCAGGCGGTCGGCGAGCTGCGCGAGACGCTGAAGGCCCTGAACCCGAAGAACCTGGCCGAGAGCTTCCACGACGGCCAGCAGCACCTCGAGGAGGCCTTCAGCCTGTTCAAGCTCGGCTACATGGGCCTCGAGGACAAGGCGAAGGTCGAGAACCTGTACTGGACGCTGTGCCGCGAGATCGGCAAGCACCTGCCGAAGGCGAAGTTCGTCTCCGAGGACCTGCTCGAGATGCAGAAGTCGCTCAACGACCAGTACCTCTGCAACTTCTCGCTGTTCCAGTCCCTGCCCGACTCCTGGGCGATCGGCCAGCTCTTCCCGATCATGCCGCTGCACCGCCTGAGCGAGGAGCCGACGCGCCGCGCGAGCCTCGTCGACATCACCTGCGACTCCGACGGCAAGATCACGAGCTTCGCCTGCCACCGCAAGGCCGGCGGCACCCTTCCCGTCCACCCGCTCGACGGCCGCCCGTACTACCTCGGCTTCTTCCTGATGGGCGCCTACCAGGCGACGATGGGCGACATCCACAACCTGTTCGGCCGCGTCAACGAGGTCCACGTCTTCCAGGACGCGGACGAGGAGAAGGGCTACTACATCGAGGAGTCGATCCGCGGCCAGTCGATCCGCGAGGTCCTCTCCGAGATCCAGTACTCGGACTTCGAGCTGGTCAAGATGATCAAGGAGACCGCCGACTCCCAGGTGAAGGCGGGCGCGCTCAAGCCGCGCGAGGCGGCCGAGCTGACCGACCGCTACGAGGCGATGCTCTCCGACTACACCTACATCGACCACACGCCGGCCGCGGAGGAGAGCCACCCGCGCCGCCGCGCGTCCGACCAGCCGCCGGCCGCCTCCGAGCCGGTCCCGCAGGCGTCCTAGGCCGCCGCCGGCGCTACGGCGCCTGTTCGGCGATCGGCTCGGGGATTTCCTTGAGCTCCTCGCCGAGATAGGCCTTCACCTTGTCCAGGGGCAGGCGCACCTTCATCGCCCAGACGTAGACGATCAGGGACAGGACGAAGAGCGCGGCGAAGCCCGTGCCGAACTGGAAGAAGCCGGTGCCACCGTCGAAGGAGCCGAAGCGGCTGACCAGGCCCAGGCCGATCAGCCAGGGCCAGACCCAGGAGCCGGCCTTCCAGTCGTAGCCGTGCTTGCTGCCGCGGACCAGGTGCTGGACGGCGAGCAGGACGAAGCCCAGGCCCACGGCGACGAAGAGCTTCCAGTTCGTGTTCCAGCCGGTCCAGTAGACGATCAGGTTCGACGACCAGAACGCGAGGAAGGGGATCACGTCGCCGCAGGGGACGCGGAACGGGCGCCTCTGCGCGGGCAGCGCGCGCCGCAGCGCGCCGGTCGTCAGCGGGCCCGAGCCGAAGGAGAGGACCGAGGCCGACGTGATGAAGCCGACCAGCTGCTGCCAGCCCGGGAACGGCAGGAAGAAGATCAGGCCGACGACGAAGGACAGGATCAGGCTGATCCAGGGCACGCCGTTCTTGTTGAGGCGCGCCAGGGACTGCGGGGCGTTCTCGTTCTTGGCCATCGCGTAGGACAGGCGCGCGGTGACCGTCGTGTAGATCAGGCCCGTGTCGGCGGGGGAGACGAACGCGTCGAAGTAGAGGAGCGCGGCCAGCCAGCCGAGGCCCAGGATCTTGGCGACCCCGGCCAGCGGCCCGAAGTCGTTGGCGAAGCTCAGGTGCGCCCAGCCGGCCGACAGCGCGGCGTCGGGCAGGGCCCCGATGAACGAGATCTGCAGGGCGACGTAGATCAGCGCGCAGATGACGACCGAGCCGATCACGGCCACCGGGACCGCGACGTGCGGGTTCTCGCTCTCGCCGGCCAGCTCGATGCCCTGGCGGAAGCCGAGGTAGGAGAACACGATGCCGCTCGTCGCGATCGACGAGAACACGCCGTGCCAGCCCAGCGGCGTGAAGCCGCCGAACGCGGTGAAGTGGGCGGGCACGAAGCGCACGATCATCAGGGCGGCGGCGACCAGCACGATGATGAAGAGCTTCCACCAGACGATCGCGGTGTTGAAGCGGGCGAACCACTTGACGCCGTAGAAGTTGATGAAGCAGAAGAGCGCCATCAGGGCGACGGCGACCGCGTAGCCGCCGGGGGCCAGCACGGGGACGCCGGCGACCTTGTGCGTCAGCCACGGCACGTAGTTCGTCGCGTACTGCAGCGCGGCCTCGACCTCGATCGGGGCGACCGAGGCCGCCGCCAGCCAGTTGATCCAGCCCGCCGTGTAGGACGCGAAGCCGCCGAAGCCGAAGTGCGGGTAGCGCACGACGCCGCCGGAGACCGGGAACATCGCGCCGAGTTCGGCGTAGCTGAGGGCGATCGTCAGGACCATCAGGGCGCCCAGCGACCAGGAGACGACCGCGCCGGGACCGGCCTCCTTCGCCGCGTTGAACGCCCCGAAGAGCCAGCCGGAGCCGATGATCGAGCCGACGCCGGCGAACAGCAGGCTGACCAGCCCGATGTCGCGGCGCAGCTCGTGTCCGTGCTCTTCGGAGGCCTTCGTCGATCCCTTGGTCATGGTCCCGTCCTTTATGAGGGGTATGCGCGCCCGAACGATTCTAGCCCAATTGCGGGCCGCCGCGCACGGCTTTCCTCAGGAGAGGTAGCCGAATTCCTTCAGGGAGCGCGGGTCCTTGCGCCAGTCCTTGCGGACCTTGATCCAGAGCTCGAGGGCGACGCGGCGGCCGAGGAAGCCCTCGAGCGCGGCCTGCGCGCGCGCGGTCAGCCGGCGCAGGTCGCGGCCGGCCTTGCCGATCAGGATCCCTTTCTGCCCGTCGCGCTCGACGTAGAGGGTCGCGTGGACCTCGTCGGGCGCGCCCGCCTTCTCGCGGAAATTCTCGACGACGACCGCCGTCGCGTGCGGGATCTCGTCGTGGTAGAGCTCGAAGACCTGCTCGCGCACGATCTCGGCCGCGAAGAAGCGCTCCCAGCGGTCGGAGAGCTGGCCTTTCTCGTAGAACGGCGGGCCCGCGGGCAGGCGCGCGAGGATCTCGGACTTCAGCTCCTCGACGCCCTGCTTCTTGAGGGCCGAGACCCGGAGGACCTTCGCGGGGGAGAGCGCCGCCGACCAGGCCGCGGCGAGCGCGTCGAGCTTGGCCGCGGCGGTGGGCAGGTCGCACTTGTTGAAGACCAGCAGGAACGGAGTCCCCGCGCGCAGCGGGGGCGCCTCGGGCCGGGCCGGGTCGGCCGCCGTCGCGTCGACCAGCCAGACGACGAGGTCGGCGTCCTCGCGCAGGGCGCGCGACGACTCGACGCGCAGGACCTTCTGCAGGGGGTCGGCGGCCGCGTCGAGCAGTCCCGGCGTGTCGAGCAGGCAGGCCTGGTAGCCCTCGCCCTCGAGGATGCCCAGGATCCGGTGGCGCGTCGTCTGCGGCTTCGAGCTGACGATCGACAGCTTGACGCCGAGCAGGGCGTTCAGGAGCGTGGACTTCCCCGCGTTCGGGCGCCCCGCGAGCGCGACGAAGCCGGACTTGTGTTCGGGCATCGCCGAATGATATCACAAGAGACAGACGCCCGTCGTGCCCGGAGGCACCATGCCCTTGTCCTTCATCGCCGTCGTGATCGTCGCCGTGATCCTGTGCGTGCGCATCGTCAACGAGTATGACCGCCTGGTCGTCTTCGTCCTCGGCAAGGTCTGGAAGGTCGCCGGCCCCGGCCCCGTGATCGTCGTGCCCGGGATCATGAGCGCGCCGAAGGTCTCCCTGCGCGTGGTCACCCTCGACGTCCCGCCGCAGGACGTGATCACGAAGGACAACGTCACGCTGAAGGTGACCGCCGTCGTCTACTTCCGCGTCGTCGACCCCGAGAAGGCGATCCTGTCCGTCGAGAACTACGTGTACGCGACGAGCCAGATCGCGCAGACGACCCTGCGCTCGGTCCTGGGCAAGCTCGACATGGACGAGCTGCTCAACAACCGCGACAAGATCAACGGCGAGCTCCAGCAGATCCTCGACTCGCACACCGAGCCGTGGGGCATCAAGGTCAGCACGGTCGAGGTCAAGAACGTGGACCTGCCGCAGGACATGATGCGCGCGATGGCCCAGCAGGCCGAGGCCGAGCGCGAGCGCCGCGCGAAGATCATCCACGCCGAGGGCGAACTGCAGGCCTCGCAGAAGCTCGGCGAGGCCGCGCGGATCCTCTCCGAGAACCCGGCCTCGATCCAGCTGCGCTACCTGCAGACCCTGTCCGAGATCTCCGAGGAGAAGAACACGGTCACGATCTTCCCCGTGCCCATCGACATCATCTCGGCGTTCATGAAGAAGGGCTGACCCAAGACCGTGACGCGCCGCGCCGCAACCCTCGCCGTCCTCGCCGCCGCGCTGGCCTCGGGCGCGTGCACGATGCGCTCGCCGGGCAAGCGGCTCCTGCTGGCCGCCAAGACCGGGGACTCGCGCGCGGCCGCGGCCGCGCGGTAGGCGGGAGCGTCCGTCTCCGAGCGCGACCCCGACGGCTGGACGCCCCTGCTCTGGGCGGCGGCGCACGGCGACCGGCGCACCGTGGACGTCCTGCTCGGCGCCGGCGCCTCCCTGCGCGACGCCACCCCGCGCCGGAACCAGGACGCGCTGATCCTGGCCGCGCAATGGAACCGCGCCGAGGTGGTGTCCGACCTCCTGCGCCGCGGCGCGGACCCCGCCCGCCGGGACTCGATCGGCTGGACGGCGCTCCTGTGGGCGTCGCTCAAGGGGCGGACCGACGTGGTCCAGGCCCTGCTCGCCGGCGGGGCGAGCCCCTTCCAGACCGACCCCGCCGGGAACACCGCGCTGATGCTGGCCGCGCGCCAGGGCCGCGCGGACACCGTCCGCCTCCTCCTCGCGCGCGGGACGCCGCGCTCCGCGCGCAACGCCGACGGGGACGCGGCCGCGGACCTGGCCGCGCGCGCCGGCTACAAGGACCTGGCCGCCCTGATCCGCGGGCGCTAGCGCGCCGGGACGAAGGCCCCGCCGCGCGTCAGCGCCGCCTCCAAGTAGCGCGCGACCGCCAGCGTCTCCTCGTCGCGGGACAGGCGCTTCAGCCCGACCTTCGCCGGGACCCGCACGAAGACCTCCAGCGGCGGCGCCAGGAAGGCCGCGTACGGCACGCCGCGCATCCCCTTGTGGAAGTTCATCGCGATAGAGCCGCCGTCGGTGACGCGCCCGTCGGCGCGCGCGGCGGCTAGAGCCGGGTGGTCCAGGTCGAAGGCCATCACCACCCCGCCCATCCGCGAGGGAAAGAACAGGATCTCCCCGTTCGACGCGTCGAGCGCGGTGAACGCGTCGTGGAACGCGCTCTGGAAGAAGTAGACCTTGTCGTTGAAGTCGCCGCCGGCCCCGTAGCGCAGGGCGATGTCGCCCTTCGAGGCGCGGATCCCGCTCCCGACGTAGTCCGCGCGCCGCCCGCCGTGCAGGTTGTAGTGCAGGCCCAGGTTCGTCACGCCGCGGGCGGCCATGATCCGGGCGAAGGCGGCGTTCGTCTCGGCGCGGACGACCTCCCGGAGGGCGGCCTTGGTCAGGCGCCGGGCGCGCAGGGCCAGGATCTCGCCGCGCACCGCCGGGCCGACCTCGTCCCAGAGCGCCGCGGCCGGGAACGCGCGGTCCAGGCGCTCGGCCTCGGTGCCGACGGGGCGCGGCGCCGGGACCTCGACGCCGAGAGCGCGCGCGA